>CAZJUF010000355.1:0-3223 GCA_964549055.1 uncultured Hyphomicrobiales bacterium
AATATCTCAGTAAAAACAATATCCGCACCTTGCCCTATCATGCCGGGATGGCAGCAAACCAACGTGGTGTTAATCAGGACATTTTCATGACCGAACCCGGTGTGGTGATGGCAGCAACCATCGCCTTTGGCATGGGCATTGACAAACCTGACGTGCGCTATGTTTTCCACACCAATCTGCCCGCCACCATGGAAGCCTATTATCAGGAGATCGGCCGCGCCGGTCGCGATGGTGCGCCAGCTGACGCCTTTATGTTGTATGGCCTGGATGATATCGCTGCGCGCCGAAGATTTATCGAGCAGGAAAACACCGACAATGATCACCAGCGCCGCGAACACAAACGCCTTGATACGCTGATTGCCTTTTGTGAAAGCCCGCAATGCCGCCGCCAATCGCTGCTGTCATATTTTGGCGATGAGACAAAACCCTGTGGCAATTGCGACGTGTGCCAGAACCCGCCCACTTTGATTGACGGGACAATCCTCGCACAGCAATTATTGCAAGTGGCTGATGACACTGGCCAACGTTTTGGCGCAGTCCATCTGATTGATGTTATTCGCGGTATGGATACCGAGAAAATTCGCGGGTTTAATCATAATCGTTTGGCTGGATATGGTGTGGCCAAAGACATCAAGAAACCGGAATGGCAATCGATCATCCGGCAACTGGTGGCAGCAGACTTTTTGAAGATAGATGTGGCCGGATTTGGCGGATTGAGCCTGACTGAGAAGGGCTGGGATTTGCTCAGGGGCAAAGCTCAATTCTGGTATCGCCAGGATGTGATGAAACGCAAATCCAAACCCGCAAGGGTGGCAAAAACAGCCAAGCCAATGGCAGATCTGTCAGAGCGCGACAACAACCTGCTCAATGCATTAAAGCAATTGCGCTTAAGTCTCGCGCGCGAACGCAATGTCCCTGCTTTTGTCATCTTCCCCGACAAAACACTGATTGACATGGCGATAAAACAACCCGGAAATACAACCGAATTCGCCGAAGTGCATGGTGTGGGAAAATCGAAGCTGGAAAAATTTTCAGATGGCTTTTTGCAGGTTATCGCTGATTTTGATGGGTGAATGGGGTGTTAAACACAAAAGAGGAGTAGCATAAAATGAAGAAACAATTCTTTGGAGGCTCTAAAGGGCGGTGTACTGCCGTTCAACATAATGGCCTCGTATACGCGGTAGCAACCGATACCACTTCAGCAGGCAGCGTTGCGGAGCAAACTCTCTCGGCTTTGGAATTTCTGGATAATATACTCAAAGAAGCTGGGAGCGGCAAAAGCGGATTGTTGCAGGCGACAATCTATTTACGCGACATGTCAACCAAGGATGAAATGGATGCGGTGTGGTGTGATTGGATCGGCGAGGAAGAAAACTGGCCGCAAAGGGCCTGTGTCGGTGCTGATCTGGCCGGGAGTGACCTTGTCGAAATCGTCGTGACAGCCAGCGTGATCTGAGCCAGGATAAAGCCATTGAATGCGCCGGTTTCAGCTCACGTTTCCGCCACCTCAACCTTGATTTCCTGTTGATCAAATATTTCCCGGAACTCTCTGACTGGTTCCCGGTCGGTTATCAGGATATCGACGTCTGAATAATCACAGACTTTGACCAGACCGGAGCGGCCGAATTTTGTGTGATCGGAGATGATCATGGCGTTGTCGCCGCGTGACAATACGGTGGCGGCGAACTCGGCTTCATCGAGACGGTAATCCATCATGCCGTTTGCAATATCAACGGCACCAATCGAGATAATCGCATGGTGCACTTTAAAGCGCTGGATGAATTCTATCGCACTCGGCCCGAAGGCTGCGCCATTGTCACCGTGTAATTCACCCCCGGCCATGAACACGGTATCGCCGTTGACTGTGGCAAGGGTGCGGGCGATGTCGGACGAGTTGGTGACGATAGTCAGCCCGCGTTTTTTCAACAACTCGCGCGCCAGCAAACTGGTGGTTGTGCCGGTGTCCATCATCACCGTATCACCATCTTGTATGTGACTGGCGGCCTGGCGGGCGATGGCTCTTTTGGCTTCGGCATTTTCGCGCATGCGCCGCTCAAACGGGGCTTCACCCATTTGATAGGGCAAGGCTACCGCGCCGTGCATTTTCAAAATCTCACCACTTTGCGCCAGAGGTTTGACATCGCGCCTTATGGTTTCCAAAGACACCGAAAGGCGCTGGCTCAGATCAATGATTGAACAGGTGCCGTCTTCGCGCAGGATGCGCAAGATTTCAGAATGTCGTTTGGAAAGCTGCATAATTCCGTCATAGTAGCGCAAGAAACAGTCATATTACAAAGATTTTTTTCCTTAAAACCACATATACTCACATTTTTCGATAGTTTTGCTTGACAGCAACGGACGCAAAGGCAACACTTTTGCCAATAAAACAACCAAATTAAACTGCTGGACTTAATATTCTCAGGGAGGAATTTGATTATGAGATACAAAACCAGACTTTTAGGGGCAATTACCGGGGTGCTGGCTCTGGCGGGGGCGACCCTTGTGCCCTTTAGCGCTCAGGCTGGCACTGATTCAAAAGACCCGATAAAATTGACGCTGCATGACTGGACCGGCCAGCTTGTCACCACCAAGATCATGGGTGAAGTGATGAAGAAAGCCGGCCTCAATATTTCATATGTTCAGGCTGATTATATCGCCCAGTTTGCCGGTCTTAAATCCGGTGACTTAACCGTGGCGATGGAAATCTGGGAAACTACGGGCCGTGAAGCCATGGACAAAGCCACAAGCAGTGGCAAGGTTGTCAACATGGGCGAAACCGGCATGCAGGCAATCGAAGAATGGTGGTA
This sequence comes from uncultured Hyphomicrobiales bacterium, assembly GCA_964549055.1. Taxonomy (GTDB): domain Bacteria; phylum Pseudomonadota; class Alphaproteobacteria; order Rhizobiales; family JAJFHR01; genus JAJFHR01. The sequence continues at coordinate 2,808 of CAZJUF010000355.1, forward strand.
TCCGTCTTACATGAAAGAACGCTGCCCCGGTCTGCCTGACTGGAAAGCGCTGAACAAATGTGCGGAAAAATTCTCCGTTCCTGAAACCGCACCCAAGGGGCGCTATCTTGGTGGCCCGGTAACCTGGGGCGGGTTTGATGAAGAACGCGTTGAAGCTTTGGGTCTGGATTTCGAAGTTGTGCATGCAGGCACGGACGCAGCCCTCTTTGCCGAACTTGAAAGTGCCTATCAGCGCAAGGCTCCTATTTTGCTGTGGGTCTATGCGCCACATTGGGCACCGGTAAAGTTTGACGGTGAATGGGTTGAATTCCCCAAGTATGACGCAAAATGTTATTCCGATCCAAAATGGGGCAGCAACGCGGACGCAGCGTATGATTGCGGCAAGCCTCGCGGTCCGATCTGGAAAGTTGCCTGGT
>CAZJUF010000356.1:0-3219 GCA_964549055.1 uncultured Hyphomicrobiales bacterium
TCTTCGACGACGAACAGGCTGGTTATGGCCGATGCATTGATCAGTTTTAATGCGGCTGAGGCGAGTTCGTCGGGATTGGTGGTTTTCGGATCCCGGGTCATGATGTCTTCGACCGATTTGCCCAGCAGATCTTCCGACATATGACGGCGCAAGTCACCATCGGTTATGACACCGGCAAGTTCTCCCGCATCGTTAACAACCCCCAGACACCCCATGGCCTTGTCGGTCATGATCACCAGGGCTTCCGACATTTTGGTCTTTTCGCCAGCCAGTGGCAGGTCCTTGTCGGTATGCATGATATCGCGAACAATTTTTAAACTCGCTCCCAACTTGCCACCAGGATGAAAGGTCTGAAAATCACTCGGCGTAAAACCGCGCCGGTCCAAAAGCGTGGTCGCCAGAGCATCGCCCATGGTCAGTTGCATGGTGGTTGAGGTGGTCGGTGCCAGACCATTGGGGCAGGCTTCATCGCATTTTGGCAAACACAATGCGACGCTCGAAGCTTTGGCGAGCGTGCTATTAACACCGGAAGTGATTGAAATCAACGGGATGCCAAAGCGCGTGGCATAGGTGACAATGCCGGTAAGTTCGGCGGTTTCGCCCGACCATGACAAGGCGACGATAACATCGTCTTCGGTGATCATGCCCAAATCGCCATGGCTGGCTTCGCCGGCATGCAAAAACATTGCCGGAGTGCCGGTGGACGCAAGCGTTGAGGCTATTTTGCGGCCAATGTGACCGCTTTTTCCCATGCCCGAAATGATGACGCGGCCTTGCGCTTTTTCGATTAACGCAATGGCTTTTTCAAAATCCCGGCCCAGGCCATCTGCCAGAGCATTGGCAAGTTGCGCCAGCCCATAAGCTTCAAGTTCAACCGTCCGGCAGGCTGTCTCTATAATCGTTGAGGGTGTTGTGGGTTTTTGTCCCTGCGGCATATATGGCTTCTTGCATAAATAAACACTGAAAAACTGCAGGTTCAATAACGCTTTTTACGCTTCAAACACAAGGGGTAATTCGTCACACCCCGCAACGCTTATACACCAGTTTTTAACCATAATTGTTTAGCTTTGGTGAAAGTTCCAGGCCGGAATTTCATTTGGATTTTCGCAATTTGTACGAGCCTGACCCGATTTTTCGTTAAGTGGTAGTGTCAAATGCCGACAAAACAACGTGTGGCAAAATGGGTGATTTGTGGGGCAATCTGCGCCGCAGGCTTAAGCTTTGCCCAGGCACAGGAAACTGTATCCGGTGTGATTTTGGCTGAAAACCAGCCCGTTCCACCACCGCCGGAAAGCGTTGCCAGCCAAATTGCTGCTGAAGACGCCGCTCAAAACCTCGCGCAAATTGCCCCTCCCCGCGCTCAAGGAAATATTCCAGCAGCTAACGCGCGCGAAATTGACGATGGTCGCGGTCTCAGGTTGCGTTCCTTTGTGCTGACCAGCCTGTATGAGGCCGGTGCCGATTATACCGACAATGTTTTTGCCAGCTCAACCAGCCAACGCAGTGACAGGATCTATACCTTAAATACATCACTCGCTCTTCAAAGCGACTGGGTGCGTCATTCGCTGCGATTAAACCTCGATAGCGCACGCACATTTTTCGAAAAAAATCCTTCCGAAGATACCGTCACTCTCGATACCTCAGCCCAGCTTCGTCTTGATATCAGACGCGACACTACACTGGATTTAAGAACCGGGTTTATCCTTGATCAAGAAGCGCGCGGCTCGGTCGATCTCAATGCCAATGCCACCAGTCCAACAGACATTTACCGCTTCAATGCCAGTGCTGCACTCAATAAGCGCTTTAACCGAATGACGGTTAGATTGCGCGGTGGATTTCAATCAAACGAATATGATGACACACCACTTTCCAATGGCACTATTGAGGATAATTCCGACCGGAACAATTACGAGACCAACACGACATTAAGAGTGGGATATGATGTCTCGCCCCGCCTTGGCGTGTTTAGCGAACTGACATATACCAAAACCGTCTACGACCGTCAGGTTGATAATAATGGCGACATTCGTGGCTCGCAAAGCTACGGCGCAAACGCCGGTGTCACCGTTGAGTTTTCCGGTCTTTTGAATGGTGAATTCTCTGTCGGTTACCGTCAGGCGACATTTGAGGATGCGAGTTTTAGTGATGTTGACGCCCTGGTCGCCAATGCCGCTTTCACCTGGGCACCGAGCCAACTGACCGTTGTCACCGCCAATCTGTCAACCGATCTGGGGCAAACAACGCTCAGTGGGTCATCAGGTTCGGTGCAGCGCACAGCCGCCCTCAGTGTCACCCATGCCTGGCGCGAAAACATCGACCTCAATGCCAGAGCATCGGTATCTTATGAAGATTTCAACGAGATTTCACTCAACGAGACCACTTACAATCTGTCATTTGGCGTTGACTATGATCTCGGCCGCAACCTCACCTTGGGTGCACGATACCGCTACCAGCAATTTGACAGTAGTGCTGCAGGTGCCGATTATGACGTCAACACAGTAGGCGTGAGGTTGACTTACGCAGATTAAAACAGTTCATCTTGCCACTTGGGCAACGCCAATGAAAACCAGCAGTACAATATCCATCTTCGGTCTTGTCGCAGCCCTGTGCGGCATTGCCCTTTACATCTACGCCGTCTACCTGATGCCAACTTATGCCGGATACAGCGGCGGTGGCATGAGCGGTCTTCCCGCAGCATTGATGATAATGACAGCCATCGGCCTGATCGCTGTGGGCGTTCTGGTGGCGGCAGGCTCAATTCTTGTTTCCTTGATGAAAGCCAGACGGACTTCCTCCAAAAAATAATTCAACGGACCTGAAATTGGAGCATGATCGAACATAGGCGACTAACGACCAGTTTGCGGACAAAGCTGCCATTGCCGACTACGGTAAATGACTCAAAATTCTCAGGCTTGTGCCTAGTGTCGTTTAGATTGCTTATGAGGACAAAGAGCGCTTGAGAGTTTTGTCAAGGTCTTCGTATCTAAATGCCGTCTTACGGCCAATCAGAAACGAAGGTGCAAAATGATCGATTAAGCTTTGTCCAGGCTTCAGAGATTCTTGTACTTGTCGCCTTTTTCATTAACAACTTTACCGAAAGGGCGTCGGGCACAAAGCTCTCGGCCGTTCGGGCTCCCCGCCCCGAGGTCCCTCGGGACAGACCGACGCCCCCCAAGCAAATCTCACCGGGGGCTCCCAAAGGCCGCCGCCGCAGCCCCT
>CAZJUF010000357.1:0-3209 GCA_964549055.1 uncultured Hyphomicrobiales bacterium
TGTGGTTACTATAGCGCGGTCGTCGAAACTGCAAGCCTGCCCTTCGGCGTAAACCATCAACCGTGTCCTCGTTCCTGCGGGCCGCACCATTGAAGGTTTCCGGGCATTGAAGTTCCTCCTGGCTCCGCGCTTGCCGTGAAACCACGATTTCACAAAACAGGAGACAGACAATGACCGAATTTTACGCACAACCATACTCAATCGAACATACCGGCTTTTACTTTAATAGCTTTGAAACATTCGAGGCCGGTATGGAAAAACTAAACAAGAAAGGCTGCGAGGAAGTAGAAATCCAGTTTATTGATGGCGACGACCATCTCGCCCGACTGGCAAGCACGGCAACAATTCATCAGTGCGACATTTCTTTCTGGTTCGAAGAGCTTGACGATCTTGATCAAACAGAAGCCACACAGATGATCGTTCTTCTCGATCTTGGCTACAATCTCAGTGATGCGCTGGATCGTCATGAAGATGTTTGTCTTTACGAAGGTTCAGCTGCCGATTACGCTTACGATCTAATCAATGACACCTGCGAAGTTCCTGAATATCTTCGCAATTACATCGATTACGATGCCATCGCCCGCGACATGGAAATCAACGGTGAACTCACTGAGATCAACCGTGAACTGATTGTCACTAACGCGAATGAGTTCTAATCTTTACAAGGTCGCTGAAAGGCGGCCTTTTTTTATCTCTTCGCTAGCTTTTTTCAGGAAACAAGCCTGGCATCCAGCGTGATGCCAGTTTGGCCGGAAAGGCAAGACGCAACGGTGCGCGCGAGCTTGTTGATACGACAACGCCGCGCTCACTCAAAGCGGCAACAACGCGCCTTGCTTGACGATCACCAATACCCAGAATGTTGGAAACCTCACCGCGTGGTAGTTCTCCTCTATATAAAATCGCTTCGAGAATGTTTCCAGCCTTAGCTGGCAGTGCTCCGGCGCGTACTTCTTCCTCTACCCAGAGCAGGATACGATTGCGTAAGCGTTCCGGCTGTACTAGCTCTTCCATAAACTTGACTTGATCGAGGCAGGTTTCCAGAAAAAAACGTGTAAATGACGCGAGTTCTTCTTCGCTAAGATTGCCTCGACCATCAAGATCATTGCGTCTTGGTAAATCGCATGCTGCCAGATGGCTCTTATACAATTTTGCATTACGAGCCAGACCACGAGCAATTGACCAAACACCACCTGTATCGAGTGCCTCTAGCAGCATGGCATAAGACATCAGCCGTGCGACACGGCCATTACCATCAAGGAACGGGTGAATCCAAAGCAGCCTATGATGGGCCGCTGCCGCTGCAATGATTGTTTCAGACTTGCCAAGGCCGCTGTAAACTCGATCAAATTTTTCAAGAAAATGTGGTAATACACCGGGGCTGATTGGTATATGCCGACCGACCTTAACATGATTTTTGCGTAGTTCGCCGGGAATAAGCCGAATATTTTCACCCGTATCGGGGTCTTGGGTCCATAGTAAATCATCCGGCAATTGTTCGCCAAAGCGCCTGTGAATCTCATATATTCCGTTGGGGGATGTTGCCCGGCCATGTAATCCACCTTCTTCAATCCATTGCTGGACAGCAATATGCGCCTTGGCTTCGAGTTGCAGGTTACGCTTTTCTGTATTCTCGCTGTAGTCGTTATTAAGTGCCCGTTCGATATCAATGGGGTGGGTGTCATGGCCTTCGATCAAATTGCTATAATAGCAGTTCATCGACCGGACTAAATCAGCCAGGGCGGTGAGAACGCCCTCCGGCAGGCTACGGCGAAACCCAGCAGAATGTGCGGCAAGATCGACCGCGAGATCGGCAAGATCCCGTCGGTGTTTTGAACTCTCCGAGATCAACAAAGGCTCCATCATTGATGGTGACTCCCCTTCATCAATGACCTCTTTAATGTCCGTTTCTATGTCCGCTTTGATGTCACTCATATCCTAATAGTATCAGTATATTAGATTCTATCAAGATTTATTTTATCCTCTAGAAAGTCCGCATACAAGGCTGCTTTATATTTGTTGTTCAGCCCTAATTCCTGCCTAGCGGATCAGGCTGCAATATGCGGCTCTGATCCTTTGGGTTGTGGGGTTGAACAGATGTTTAAGAAATATAGTATAAAAACATGCTCCACCATATGGCTGTCCATGTTAGCTCCATTGCAAATTTTCCAATGGATTTGGTTACGGGATCAAAATTAAGCGGGATGTCAGTGGGGCTATCGCGTTCTGTCCAGTTCATGATGCTTGAAAATCCTGCCATATAAAAAGTGGTGGCGAACTGCACATTCTTGTGTGCATGCAAAACCGATTTTCCATTTTGCGTCACGATGGTAAAAAACATCACCAGGTTAAAAGCCATGACTGTCCGGATCAAAAGAGGAATCCAGAGAGCTAGGCCAATGACACCCCATATGATGCAGGTCATTATCCTAATAGAGTGAAACATATTATTTTCCTTATTTGTTGTTATCCGGATCATTACCCTTATGGCAGTGATCCAGGTGTATCTCCCCATTGTTCGCTAGGGCTTAAAACTTCACCTTCACCCATTTGATTTTTCGTATCCATTATCTTGTCGCAAGATTTAAGTCGTGCGGCGACGGCTGTGGCGCGTTTTTGGTCATATATAGTGACCACATCAAAACGCTGACCAAGATAATCAAAAATAATGTGGTACGATTCATCAAAATAGCGTTTGGGCGAAATAACCTCGTTGCGAGCCTGCGCGCGACGTATTTTCCTCTCATGCTTCTCACGCTCTTCTCTAGCCTTGTCATGTTTCATCATCATAAAACGATGGGTGAGTGTACGGTTATAGATTTTCCAGCTGCCCCCTTCGGCTTTTACGCGGAACTCAGTTGGTGTAAACATAACCTCCGTACTTTTCGCCATGCTTAAATAAAAATGTTGCACGAATATTGGATAAGCAAAAAATAATGAGCCTAGGCATAGAATCCAGACCAGTGCATTTCCTGCCCCGACAGCAACAAAAAATAAGAACACAAATAATGCGAAATTACTGAGCGCGCCCAGAACATCAGCCCTGGTTGCACCTTCCGGCGTTATCTCGGTGATCTTCACGTACATGGAAGGGTTGCCGCGTTCATCCTGTGTTGAAATTGTGTAAGGTTCCCCCTCGAAAGGAGAAACTATATGCTGTGTTAATCAGCGTGCAAAACTTACCAGGGTTCTGGGGAAAACAGCGTTGAAAA
>CAZJUF010000358.1:0-3208 GCA_964549055.1 uncultured Hyphomicrobiales bacterium
TTCGCCCCTCTTTCCTCAACCAGCTGTCAAAAATCGATTTTCTTGATTTATGGTCGAGAGTTGTCGCGTTGCTGCCAGCGTTTGATATTGTGCAGTTTTTGGCCCAGATGCCGGTGATTGACGGCGAGGTTAATCCAACGACCCACCTTGGCGCCAAAGAAAATGCCAGCCCCTATTTTTGCATTACCATTGACGCTGAATGGGATGACCTGCACCTCCAGCGTCGCAGCAAATCGACACGCCGGTCTGAAAGACGGCGCGAGCGCCAGCTCAACGAAATAGGGCCAATGAAGTTTGACACCCATTATGACGGGCCTGCTCTGGCACAGGCTACCGAAGTTATGTTCGAGCAGCGCAGTGCGCGCTTTGGCGAACAGGGCATTCACGACTTTTTAAGCGATGTTGGTATGGCTGATTTTTATCGCGCACTGACCAAAATGACCACCCACACTCATGGCATGGAAGGCTTTGTTTCAAGTTTAAGTGTTGGTGATACGATGGCAGCCGGATTGCTCAATCTGATACACAAGAACAAAAACTATGCGCTTGTTTCCTCAATGACCACGGACGAAGCGTTGAGGAAACCCTCGCCGGGCGAAATACTCATGCGCCATACGCTAAAACATTGCTGCGACAAGGGTCTCGATGCCTATGATTGCGGCGGTGGCTACGACATCTATAAAGACAGCTGGAGTGACATAAAATTTCGCACCGCTGATACGGTTGCGCCGCGAACCATGCTCGGCTCCGCTTATGCTGGCAGCTTCAATGGATTTCTGGCAGCCAAATCCCACATCAAGCAATCACCGGTTTTGTGGAAAGCCTTCAAATCCCTGCGCAAGCTCGGGTTCTGGTCCTAAAGTAAATCAACAATCTGTCGCAAAACTTGCGATTGTTTACTGGTCAGGCCGGGCGATTTTGTTGTTGCCAGCACGGCTTCGCTTTTCAGGATAATACCATCATCCAGTATTTTCAGGTTGTTGGCGCTGAGCGTTGAGCCGGTGCTGGTGATATCAACGATTATTTCCGCCGTGCCTGCTGCCGGTGCGCCTTCGGTGGCACCTGAGCTTTCCACTGTCTGATAACCGGTAACGCCTCTGGCGGCAAAGAACTGCCGTGTCAGGTTAATGTATTTTGTCGCCACTCTCAAACGCCGTGTGTGGGTGCGCAAAAAATCCTGCGAGGCTTCTTCCAGGTCCGCCATGGTGGCCACATCAAGCCAGCTTTCGGGAACGGCAACAACCACGTCTGCCGGGCCAAAGCCCAGACGTTTTTCTATATTTATACTGCCATCGACGTTATGGATGGTCTCACGCAGCAAATCTTCTCCGGTAATGCCTAAGTGCACCTCGGCGTTCTTGAGATTATGCGCAATTTCGGATGCGGATAAAAACCGGATCTCGACGTTGTCAAAACCGCTTAAGCGACCAAAATACCCGCGCGCATTGCCGCTGCGCTCTATGGCAATGCCAGCTTCATCAAACAGGTTCGATGCCTGTTCCATAAGGCGGCCTTTGCTGGGCAGGGCGATGATGATTTTATCACTCATGAGACTTCCAGCCCGCTTGTACAATTCAACAATCGATCAAGGTGGATGGCGCAGCCAACCGCGGGTACTGAGCGCAGCGCACCGAGACCAGACAACAGATTGTCATAACGCCCGCCACCGGCAAGGTGACCGGCAATCCCCTCACCCGGCATTTCGAGTTGAAAAACAAAGCCGGTGTAATATTCAAGGTTACGCCCGAATTCAGCTGAGAACACCGCTTTGTCGAGATTGATTTTGCGGTGCTCAAATAACTCCAATCGCCGTTCAAATGCACCAAGTGCAATTGACAGATCAACGTTGGCAGCACCGGCCACGGTTCTGATTTTTTCCAGCGCCTGATGCGGGCTGTCATTGATAGTGAGATAAGCCTTGATGGTGCTGACGATGTTTTGATCCAGAGGCTTGGCATCGAGATCAGCCACATGGTTCAACAAGCGCCGGGTAATATCGCCAACGCTGCGCCGACCGACAACGGGTATATTATTGTGCACAAGGTAAGCATCAACAATGTCGATAGCATTTGTCTCATCACGGCTGCGAAGCTGGTTGATCAGTGTTTCATCATAAAGGCCGGTGGTGATTTTTTTGGCACCTGACAGTCGGTTGAGAAGATCATCCAGAGCATCGTGGCGCCAGAATTGATGTTTCAATTTGTCACGCCAGCGCTCTGGCATGTCAAAACCGTCAATCAGGCTGGCAAAAAGGCTTAGATCGCCAAATTTGATGGTAAAATCTTTGACGCCCGCTGTTTCAATAGCACTAATGCCGAGGCCCAGAACTTCGGCTTCGGCAGCTTCTTTATCATCGTGCATCAATAGTTCGACACCGGCCTGTTCAAATTCTCGCGGTTGGCCGGGTCCCGCATCTTCGCTTTGAAACCTGAAGGCGGGGCCAACATAACAATAACGCGCCAGTTGATCGGCGCGAGGATTACGCTTTAGATAGATACGGCACGCCGGTATGGTGACGTCAGGGCGCAGACACAGCTCAAGGCCGAGGTGATCGGTGAACACATAGGTTCGCTGCCGCATCGCTTCACCGGACTGGCTCAAAAACACGTCAGCAGGCTGAATGATTTCGGGTGCGACGCGCTCATAGCCGGTCCCGGCAAACAATTTGAGAATTCTGTCCTGAGCGTTTGTCAACGCCTCAAGGTTTTCAGGTGTTCGATAAGACATGTCAACGCGTCCGCTGGCTCGAGATAATTCCGGCAACGGTGGCGACAAGTTGATCGCGCGATACCGTCATCTGTGCCGGGCGGCCACTGCGCCATTCCTCATTATCGCTAATATGCTCAGACATCCGCGCGCCTTCAACCAAATCCTTGATGGTTACCTGGCCGTTACTGAACTCATCCTCACCGGCGATGACCACACAAGGAGATCCCCGGCGATCAGCATATTGCAATTGCTTGCCGAACTGTTTGGGATTGCCCTGATACATTTCGGCACGGATGCCAGCGGCGCGCAGTTCCTGTGTCATTTTCTGGTAACGGGCAAGGCTTTCAGCGTCGCGGTCCATGACGGTAACGAGCACCGGCGCCGACATGGGCTCAGTATCGAGCTTGCCGAGGTTTTTCAGCGCCGTCATCAGGCGGGAGACGCCGATGGAAAAGCCGGTGGCCGGCACGTCCTGGCCGGTGAAGCGTTTGACCAGCCC
>CAZJUF010000359.1:0-3206 GCA_964549055.1 uncultured Hyphomicrobiales bacterium
GCATCAAGAAGAAACCGGTCCTGCTCCCCACAGGACCGGTTTTCTCATTTCTGGTTGAGAAAAACCGGCAGTACAAACAATCAGATTTTATGGAAAATTTATCTCGAGCGATATGCCTCGTGGGCAATACCAAAGCGGCGAAAACGCCGCCGGGCGAACAGCCCGCGCATCGCAGGCTTGAGCGCAGCGAATGCCGTGAGATCGAAAATGGTACGCCCTAGGGGAGTCGAACCCCTCTTTCCAGGTTGAAAACCTGGCGTCCTAACCGATAGACGAAGGGCGCATACCAGAATCGCACCGATCTATACGGTTGATTGCCACCAAATGCAACCCGGTGCTGTGCAAATGTTCCTTAAATAACATCTTTTTTTCACGGAATACTTCTCTTGTCTATTCACAGCTTTACAGCCGGCAATTTTTCCGTATGAATCTCCCGCATACTTCGAGCAAAAAACCGGTAAAATGAAAGAGAAAAATAATGCCTGATGGGATGGCCATGCCACAAACAGCATTCTATGGCCCCATGGTGGCGCTGTTGATTTTCGGTATTATCATTGTGCTCGTTGTCGCACTGGTGCGATGGCTGCATAGAATACGCATGGCAAGACTGGAATTAAATGACGGTCCTCTTACACAACTCAAAGAGCAACTCGCCAAAGGCGATATAACCACGCGCGAATTTGAAAAACGCCGGCGTCGGTTGTAAGAATACTGCACTATTTCAAGACATCAACGGCAGGGCAGCATCTTCAATGATCATCTGCACGTCACGGCGTCCGCGCCATTCGTTGAGTTTCAATTTCCCCGCGACATGCACCGGCATCGTCGGCTTATCAAGGAGAAATTGATCCAGCGCTGTTCCCCGGGTACGAAAGGCAATGGCGTTAATACGCGCCCCTTCGCCGGAGACCAAAGTGCATCGCACATGATCTTCACCGACACGCGCAGCATAGACGATGCGGTGAGCAGGCAACACAAATCTAGGCTCGGGATTGCCGCTACCATAGGGTCCGGCGCGCTCCAGCATGGCCAGCAAATTCAATGTGGCACCACTGGCAGAAACCGCACCATCAATCAAAAAACCCAGATGTTTATGTGCCTCGTCAACTTCGCTCTTTAACCGTTGATCGAGAAAAGCCCTGAACGCGCCGAGCTGTTCGCGTTTAATGGTCAGGCCCGCCGCCATTTCATGGCCACCGCCTTTTTCCAGCACACCAGCCTCAACAGCAGCTTTTACCGCCCCCCCAAGATCAACACCGCTTAAAGAGCGCCCTGATCCGGTGCCAACGCCCTTGTCATCAAAGCCAATGGCGAATGCCGGTCGCTTGAATTTATCTTTGACACGACCGGCAACAATGCCAACGACGCCGGAATGCCAATTGTCACCGCTGCAAATCAGAACCGTTGGCAATTGCCCGCCCCTGGTTTCAGCTTCCGCCTGAACAAATGCCTGATCAAGCACACGGTGTTCAATTTCACGGCGTTGACGGTTGAGTTCGTGCAACTCAGCAGCAATATCAGTGGCAACAATCTCATCATCTGTCGACAGCAGGTTTGACCCAAGTTCGGAATGCCCCAGTCTTCCAGCTGCATTGATGCGCGGGCCTAAAATATACCCGGCAGCATACGTATCAGGCCGTTTTTCCAGACCAGCAGCATCTGCCAGAGCCCGCAGGCCGATATTTTGCCGCGCACCCAAAACCTTGAGCCCCTGGGTTACATAAGCGCGGTTAAGCCCGACCAGCGGCACCACGTCGCAAACGGTGCCCAGAGCCACCAGATCAAGCCATTTCAACAGGTCAGGTTCGCTGCGTTCCTCATTGTACCAGCCATCCTGACGCAATCCCCGGTTGATCAACACCACCATTAGAAAGGTAACGCCAACGGCGGCAAGGTATCCCAGTCCGCTGATATCATCACGCCGGTTGGGATTGACGATGGCATGCGCGCGCGGCAGTTTTTCATCAGCCAGATGATGATCAATAATCACCACGTCCATCTGTTGATGGACATCGCCGATAACATCATGACTGGTAATGCCGCAATCAACGGTGATCAATAATTGTGTACCCGAAGTTGCCAACGCCTCCACTGCCACCTTGTTGGGTCCGTAGCCTTCGGTCAGCCGGTTGGGAATATAAATGTCTGCATCACCGCCCACGGATTTGAAAAACAGCTTCAAAAGCGCTGAAGATGTGCCGCCATCAACGTCATAATCACCAAATATTGTTATTTTTTCAGCCGTGGTAATGGCTTTGACAATGCGGGCGGCAGCTTTTTCGCCATCCCGCAGAACAGCCGGATCGGGCATGTGGGCTTTCAGGGTTGGTTGCAAAAATGCTTCGGCCTGTGCAGCATCAATATTGCGTCCTGCCAATACACGGGCAAGCAATTCCGGCAGTTCACAGCGCAGCCCGAGTGTTCTGGCCCTTTCGGGGTCATCAAGGCGTGGCCGCCACGCCCGCCCGGTGACAGACTTTTCAATTCCTAAAAAACAACCATTGTCCCACACGTGCAATAAAAACCCTGAAAAGAGGCCTCACCTGGATCATTCAAATTTCGCTGTATACGAATGTTCCGCCTTGATCCAGCGCACGGTTCCCGTTGAGGAGCGCATGACCACCGTATCGGTGACAATCTTGTTTTCACCAAACTTGACGCCATTGAGAATTGAGCCATCGGTAACACCGGTTGCAGCAAACATGACATCACCGCTCGCCAGCTCATTGAGGCTGTATTTGCGCTCAAAATCCTCAACCCCCATTTTAGCAGCACGCGCACGTTGCGCATCGTTGCTGGTAATCAGTCGGCCTTGCATTTGCCCGCCAATACAGCGCAGAGCAGCGGCGGCCAGAACACCTTCGGGCGCACCACCAATACCCATGTAAATATCAATGCCGGTATCAATCGGATTAGTCGTGTGAATAACACCGGCAACATCACCATCTGAAATCAGTCGCACGGCAGCACCGGTGCCACGCACGGCTTCGATCAGCTTGGCATGGCGCGGCCGGTCAAGAATACACGCGGTTATATCGCCGACAGCTACACCTTTAGCCTTGGCCAGTGCATTCAGGTTTTCTTCCGGTGTTGCATCGAGATCGACCAGCCCATCTTCAAACCCGCCGCCAATGGCAATTTTATCCATATAGACATCAGGCGCATGCAGCAGTGTGCCACCCTCAGCCATGGCTATGACAGCGAGG
>CAZJUF010000360.1:0-3202 GCA_964549055.1 uncultured Hyphomicrobiales bacterium
GAGTTTCTGCCGACAAACACGCGAATGGCAGTAACCGGGAAGCGGATACAGCGACCTTTGGCGGTGGTCAGCAGGATGTCGTCATCTTCGGTACAGATATGAACGTCAACCAGCACATCATCTTCATCAAGCTTCATGGCAATCTTGCCATTGCGGTTGACTTGAGTGAAATCAGACAGATCATTGCGCCGCGCGCCACCACTGCGGGTGGAGAACATCACATGAAGATTGCTCCATTGTGCCTCGTCTTCCGGCAGCGGCATGATGGTGGTGATGGTTTCACCCTGCTCCAGCGGCAGCAGATTGATCATAGCCTTGCCAAGCGATGTGGGCGAGCCAATCGGCAGACGCCAGACTTTCATCTTGTAGACGATGCCTTTGGACGAGAAAAACAGGATTGGCGTGTGGGTATTGGCAACGAACAGGCGGGAAACGAAATCTTCTCCACGCGTTGACATGCCTGAGCGCCCCTTGCCGCCGCGACGCTGGGCGCGGTAGGTCGAAAGCGGCACACGCTTGATGTAACCCTTGTGGCTAACAGTCACCACCATGTCTTCGCGCTGGATCAGATCTTCGTCTTCAACACCAAATTCGGCATCAATCAATTCAGTGCGGCGCGGATCAGCGAATTCTTCTCGGATTTCCAGCAGATCTTCGCGGATGATGCTCATCACCCGGGCGCGTGAGCGCAGAATATCGAGATAATCCTCAATATAACCACCAAGTTCAGACAATTCTTTGCCGATTTCGTCACGACCAAGAGCGGTCAGGCGGGCCAGACGCAACTCTAAAATGGCGCGCGCCTGGGTCTCGGAAAGGCGATACGTGCCATCATCGCGTATCTTGTGGCGCGGATCATCTATCAACAGCAACAGGGATTCAACGTCTCTTGCTGGCCAATAGCGTTCCATCAATTGCGCGCGCGCGGTTGCCGGGTCCGGTGCCTTGCGGATCAAAACAATAATTTCGTCAATATTGGCAACGGCAATAGCGAGACCAACCAAAACATGGGCGCGTTCACGCGCCTTGTTAAGCAGGAACTTGGTGCGCCGGGTAATGACTTCTTCGCGGAAAGCCACAAATGCCGCGATCATGTCCAGAATGTTCATGACTTCAGGACGACCGGAGTTCAACGCCACCATATTGCAGCCAAACGAGGTCTGCAGATTGGAAAAGCGATAAAGCTGGTTCAAGACCACGTCAGCGACAGCATCGCGCTTTAATTCAATGACCATGCGCATGCCGTCGCGGTCACTTTCATCGCGGATATCACTAATGCCCTCGACACGTTTGTCACGCACCAGTTCGGCAATTTTTTCAATCAATGTGGATTTGTTTACCTGAAACGGAATTTCAGTAACAACCAGCGCTTCACGGTCCTTGCGAATGATCTCGGTGGTAACGCGTGCACGCATAATGACCGAGCCGCGACCGGTATGAAAGGCTGACTTGATGCCTGCACGGCCAAGAATGAAACCGCCGGTAGGGAAATCCGGGCCGGGAACGATTTCCATGATGTCGTCGATACTGAGAGCCGGATTGTCAATATATGCCACACTGGCATCAATGATTTCGCCGAGATTATGCGGCGGAATATTGGTTGCCATACCCACAGCAATGCCACTGGCACCATTGACCAGAAGATTTGGAAAACGCGCTGGTAAAACCTTGGGCTCGTGTTCAGAATTATCATAATTGGGAGTGAAATCGACCGTGTCCTTGTCAAGATCACTCATCAAGGCATGCGCCGGTTTGCCCATGCGCACTTCAGTATAACGCATCGCTGCCGGTGGATCACCATCAACCGAGCCAAAGTTGCCCTGGCCATCAAGCAACACAAAGCGCAAGGAGAAATCCTGTGCCATGCGCACCAGTGCATCATAAATCGACTGGTCACCATGGGGGTGATATTTACCAATCACATCACCGACAACACGGGCGGATTTTCTGTAAGCCTTGTTCCAGTCGTAGCCGTTTTCATGCATGGAATAAAGAATGCGCCGGTGAACCGGCTTCAATCCGTCGCGCACATCGGGCAACGCACGCGAGACGATGACGCTCATGGCATAATCGAGATAAGACTTCTTCATCTCATCAACAATGGAGACCGGACTTACGTCACTATCAACGGGCCGCTCGCCGCCAGGGTTGCCTTCACCGGACGGTGTTGGCGGTGTAGTATCATCTTGATCTGGCAAGTGAGCCTCTTAAATTTCAAGCCGGATTGAACGCAGGCTTTATCAGTTGTTTTTTACAGTGATCACAGGTTGAAAATTCAATAAAAATCTCAACTAAAACAATTGTTTATGTATGATCAGAATTCGATTTACACTTATACCCGATTCCCGGTAGGCAGAGCAACCAATTTAGGGTTTTTAATTCCCTTATTTTCTATTTGTTTTCAATGTCTTAGAAAGTATTCACAGCTTATTTCCAAACCTGTGCACAGAAATTGCGCACAAATGGTAAATTGCATGAATTCCCAAGCCGCCAACAATGCTATGGATAAGACAACACAGTGCTGTTTTTGGGGCTTAAATCAGGAGCGTGGCATGACACCCGAATTGATCATTTCAATCTTTGTTACCTTGCTGGTGACCATTGACCCGTTGGGAATTGTACCGATTTTCGTTTCCTTGACCGTTGGCATGACAGCCCGGCAAAAACGCACCGTGGCCATTCGCTCGTCTGTCATTGCACTGGTGGTGTTGGCGGTTTTTGCATTGTTTGGTGAAAAAGTCCTCGGCGTCCTTGGCATCACCCTGCCCGCTTTTCGAACCGCTGGCGGGTTGATGTTATTGTGGATCGGGTTTGAAATGGTGTTTGAAAAGCGCGAGGAACGTAAATCCGCCACCGCCGAGCGCGCCGTCTCAGACAAACACGTCAATGACGTTGCAGCCTTCCCGCTGGCCATACCGCTGATGGCCGGTCCCGGCGCCATAACAGCCACCATGCTGATTGCCGCAAAATCTGACGGAGACTGGATTGTTCTGGGCGCGCTTATAGGTATTATCGCGACACTGCTGCTGATCTGTACCGCAGTATTTGTCCTGTCAGGGCGCATAGAAAACCTGATCGGAGAAACAGGCCGCATCGTACTCTCACGGCTTCTGGGCGTCATCCTCGCAGCTCTCGCAGTACAGTATATTGCCGATGGTATTATACAACTGGCGCGCGCTTGAAAGTGGCGCATTTTTAGTGG
>CAZJUF010000361.1:0-3194 GCA_964549055.1 uncultured Hyphomicrobiales bacterium
AACGTAGGCGTACGCCAACGGGTTTACAGCCCGTCCCCTTTAGCCACTCGGGCACCCCTCCCGACAACTCCTAACTGTTCGTAACAACGGCTAATCGGTAAAACACAGTAAATCGGATGACCGAAATATGTTGATTTTCCGCCCATTGTCAACTTCAAAAAAGAGAATAGAAAAGCATACGCCCCCGTCCACGGGACACCCATGGCGGAAACGCTTGCAGACACATCACTGTTAACTATGTTAAATGCCCCAATGAATAAGCGCAAGCATTCATACGAACGGACCAGAGAACGCCCTGCGGAGCAAGCCTCGAAAGGGCATGACAAGGCGTGGATTTTCGGCATTCACACCGTTCTCGCGGCGGCCGCCAATCCCGAACGCAGAATTTCAAGGATCATCGTCTCCGGGCAAGCCCGGCAGGTTATCGGGAACAGACTGCCCGAGGCCGAAAAGGCTGCCGGACGTTCACGGCCAGTCGCCGAAACAGTTGACCGTCGGGATATAGATAAACTACTGCCGCCGGGCGCGGTTCATCAGGGAATAGCCGCCCAGGTGTCGCCACTGGCGGGGGCAACCATAGATAAAATCTGCGCCGACAGCATTGGTATGGATGACGCCCTGGTGGTGATACTGGACAAGGTAACCGATCCCCATAATGTCGGTGCGGTATTGAGATCATGTGCCGCCTTCGGGGTAATGGCCCTGGTATTGCAGCACCGCCATGCGCCTGAAACCACGGGAACAATGGCAAAATCGGCGTCCGGGGCACTGGAAACCGTACCCATCGCACGGGTCGTCAATCTTACCGACGCCATGCGTCAGCTGAAAAAATCGGGATTTTGGTGTAGCGGCCTTGATCTGTCGGCGAAACAAATTATTGCAAGGCCCGCAACACCGACAAAAACGGCTCTGGTCCTGGGCTCGGAAGGCGAAGGGATGCGCCGACTGGTCCGCGAGACCTGCGACCAATTGGTACAAATACCGACCTCGGCGGCGCAAAGCTCGCTAAATCTCTCGAATGCCGCCGCGATCGCTCTTTACGAGATTACCCGCCGGGGGTAGAAACCCGGTTAGCCGGTTTAGCTCAGTTGGTAGAGCACCTGATTTGTAATAAAGAAGTTTTAGGTGTTTTATGTATTATTTTTCAATATGTTATGAAAAATATACGGATACATGTAAGGTGTTTTATAAGGTTGATATTTTATTATTTTATGTTGCGAATGATTACCCCCTCAGATAATCAAGGGGTCACTTAGCCGGTTTAGCTCAGTTGGTAGAGCACCTGATTTGTAAGTAAAATTGCAGCCCACACCGGAAACGATGTGGTGAACTGGTGTCAAATTCGGGGAAACCTTAACAGGTAATGCTGATGGCAATCCCGAGCGAATCCCTGAAAAGGGAACGTGTAGAGACTTGACGGCACCCACCTAACGGCTTTTGCCCATGGTGAAGAGAAAGTCCAGACCACAAAGCCCCGTTTGGGGTGGCGGTAAAAACCGTAGTTGGTAAGAATCAGGGGGTCGCGGGTTCGACTCCTGCAACCGGCACCATTTTCTTTTTCCTCCTGTTCAAATTTTTGGTTTAGATTGTCAAACTATGAAATCGCATGACCTACTGTTGGACTTACCAGATGATCCTGAACTGGCGTTTGTCCAGTACGAAGAAGTCCTCCGCAAACGAATACATGATTCTCTAGAAAATTCTAATGGGCACAATGCAGGCTCACTTCGAATCGAATACATGTACGAAATTATCGGCGTTGCTAAGGCACTAGGTATCGAGCAATTCCAAAACTGGGATATCCCTCCAGCCCATGATGACGATGAAAGTATTTACAATTATTACGCTCAATTAATTGCATAAACTTCACAATTTGTAGTTCAAATTCGCATCAAAAATGCCCGTCGTGAAAAAAAGTATTCCGTTGCACTCAATCCCGCAGCCAAAGAAAAAATTCGGCATCATTTGTCGCAGATAAAAAAAATTGTTGATCATCTTGAAATTTCGGATTCGAAAAAAGACGCTCTCTATACAAAAATTGGAGCACTTGAAAACGAGGTTAATCGTGATCGAACCCGCTTTGATGCGGCAATGGCACTTGTATTAGAAGCTGGTGACACGGCTGGAGAATTTGGGAAGCGACTAAAACCAATCAAAGAAATCATGGACTCTATTTCCGGCGTTATTAAGGAATCCAAAGGGGACGAAGAACGAAAACATCCCAGCCTTGCCGCACCTGAAACACCCAAGCAAATTGAACCTCCTAAAATGCAATTACCGTCACCTAAGAGCAATCAAGATTCAGGTGATTTAGATGATGAAATTCCTTTCTAAATTTGTAAGGTTTCTGCATTTTTTTCGAGTCTAGTTGTAATTTATATCTCTATAAAATTTTAATTTCACTCACACATTTTTCCTTTATCATGATTTGTAATCAGTGGGTCGGGGGTTCGAATCCTCCAACCGGCACCAGACAGAGACCTTTCTCCGTTGACCGACTGGTGGGGAGAAACGCCCCGGGTGAGAGTGGCGGGCTCGGCAGGAACCATGGGTGACGGTGACGGGGAGTAGGAGCCGTCCACACCATCACCTCATTTCATAACCGAACACTCTCTCCACGGCACCAACACCTCCAGCCCCAAAGCTAAATGTGTAATCTATGTGTCCGGTACAAAGTGTCACCTATGTCGCGGGGCGCTCATCAAGCAGTCATACGGACATAGTCTTCTTCTTAACGTACCCGTTTCAGCCCTGGTTAACGCCGCCGTACTGGACACCCGAAAGGTCCGCCATTTGTCTGCTCCAGGTGGTAATGTCGGCAAGGCTGAATTGACTGAGGTGATCGTGACCGCAGGCACCGGCCATCACCTTCATCAATTCCACCGATGAATTTAGAAACCGCGCCAGTCGTTCGGCGGATTCCTTCACCTCGATCCGGGCCCGCAATTCCGGTTTTTGCGTCGCAATTCCGGCAGGGCAGTTGTTGGTGTTGCATATGCGCGCCCCGACGCAGCCAATCGCCTGCATCGCAGAACTGGCCAACGCCACACCATCGGCGCCAAGGCACATAGCCTTGATAAAGTCGGGCGCGGTGCGTAAACCACCGGTAATGATCAAGGTAATGTCAGGACGGCCTAAACGGTCCAGGTGGCGCCGTGCCCGGGCCAGGGCGGGAATCGTCGGCACCGAGATAT
>CAZJUF010000362.1:0-3187 GCA_964549055.1 uncultured Hyphomicrobiales bacterium
ACAGCAATCGTGGCAAAGGTTTCTACTGGAGTGAAGGTGCGCCCATTGATGTCATGTGCGGCATAGGTCAGCTCGGACACGGTGATCATCGACAGAAGAGAAGTTTCTTTTATCATGGTCAAAGTAATATTTGTGCCGGGTGGAAAGACGTATGGATAGAGTTGAGGAAAGATGACCCGACGCATGTAAAAACCATATTTCAGTCCAAGTGCCTTGCAGGCATCAAACTGTCCTTTGGAGACGGATTGAATGCCGCCACGAAATATCTCGGCGAAATAAGCACCTCCATAGATCGACAGACAGACCAGACCTGTCGTCACCCCGCCTAAGCGAATGCCATAGAATGGCAACGCATAGAACACCATGAAAATCAGGATTAGCAATGGGATGTTACGGATAAATTCGATATAGGCGATGGCGATCCATCGCATCATCCGATTGTCCGAAATCCGCATCAGGCAAACGATTGCGCCAATGCAAATGCCGACAGGAATGGCAATGGCCGAGATCAGCAATGTGGTATAAACGCCTTTGATCAGGATATCGCGATTGTCCCAGATTGCCATGTAGTCAAAGGTCATTGGCAGTTTCCTACAGTCGGTATTTCATTGAGCGGCGCTGAAGATATTCGCCATACTGGCTGACCGAAAAGCAGATGATAAAGTAGATTAACGCAGCCAGTCCCAGAACTTCGACAGGTCGGAAGGTCTCATTATAAAGCATCTGTGAGGCACGGAATAACTCAACCAATGTAATGGTCGACAGGAGCGGCGTGATCTTGATCACCATGGTAAATTCGTTCACAAGCAGCGGAATAACGCTGTTGAAGACCTGAGGCAGGATGACCTTGAACCAGATTTTGTGTTTAGGCAGCCCCAATGCCTGTGCGGCCTCCCATTGCCCGGGCGGGATACGGCTCAGGCCGCCGCGCAGAATTTCAGCGACATAAGCACCGCTATTGAATCCCACTGCCATTATCCCCGCAGTAAAGGGGCCGATATTAATCCCGACCAATGGGGCTAATGCATAGTAGAACAGCAAAATCTGAACCAGTGCCGGGGTGCCGCGAATGAAGCTGCCATAGATGCCAACGAACGTTCTCAATATCCAAAACCGGCTATTGCGCATGAGCAAAAGCCCGGTTCCTACGAGAAGCCCCACGCCACAAGCAAAAAGGCCCACAAATATGGTATAGAGCGCACCCCACAACATGGGCCCCATCTTTGGGATAATCTCAGCGAACTGAAGTTCCATAAATCAAGCTCTCAATTCAGATTGCTGGCCAGCCCGAAGTTTTCATAAAGCAAACATGCAGCTTCGGGTTTTCGGACCGGCCGGGTTTTCTTACTTGGCTCCTTCTGGGAGATAGTCTTTGGGCAAATCCATTTTAAAGCCAAACCATTTCATTTGTAGTTTGGACAAGGTTCCGTCTTTTTCCAGCCGGTCAAGTGCCTGGTTTACCCGGTCACGCAAATCTGCGCCATCGGGGTGAGCCACCCAGGCAAACAATGTGCCACTGCCTATATTTATCAGCTTGGCGAAGGTGTTTGGTCGTTGCTTTTGCATCGGTGCCAATGAGAAAGACGGGATGGTCGCAATATCAATTTGCCCACCGGCCAGCGCCAGGCGCATGTCATCAGTTGATTTGAAACCACGGATGCCGGCAAAGCCCGCTCCACCGTCTGCTTTCAGTTTGGCATCTACAGCTTCGACCTCCTGTGCCTGGGAAGATCCAAGTTCAACGCCAATAAGCTTGCCATTGACATCACCCAGGCCGGACATGCTGTTGTCGCCATAACGTTTGACAAGCATGGTCTCCGCGACAGCAAGGGGACGGGTGAATGCGTATTTCTTAACCCGATCCGGCTTGATGGCAACCGACGTTGCGACCAGGTCGTATTTCTTGGCCAGAACACCTGCCAGTATCCCGTCCCACGGCAGTTGAAGCTGTTCAAGTTTGACGCCCAGATCGGTGACGATAAGGTCCAGGATATCCTTGCCATACCCGACAACCTTGCCATCCTTGAGATATTCCATTGGCGGGTAGGCAACTTCAGTGGCAACCGTGATTTTACCTTTGGCTTCGACTGATTTCAGCACGGATTGAGCGCTGGCCTGACCAGCCAGTCCCATTGCCATTGCACAGACGAAAAGTCCGGTAATGGCGTATTTTGCGTGTCCCTGTTTGTGTGCCATTTGATTTCTCCTTCATGTTTGGGGTTTGCAATTTAGATAATTACTATTGCTCCTTACGCGCTGGATTTTGCATGGCGAGCGGTGGCGAGTACGCACAACAATTCAAACATGATCGAAACACCGACCCATGCGGTTCCACCGGATGGATCGAAAGGCGGTGATACCTCGACCAGATCGGCACCAATGAGATTCAAGCCTTCGAGTTCACGCACCATTTGCTGCGCCTGATAAGTTGTAAATCCGCCAATTTCCGGTGTCCCTGTCCCCGGTGCAAAAGCGGGATCAATGCAATCGATGTCAAAGCTGACATAGGTCGGAAGATTCCCTGCCAGTTCGCGCGCCTCAGCCATGACCGAGGCGACGCCGCGCTCGAAAAATTCGTCAATTTCGATAATCCGAACGCCTTGCTCCAAAGCCCAGTCAAAATCTGTGACATCGTATTTGACGCCACGAATTCCGATCTGGATTGTACGTTTGGGGTCGAGATATCCTTGTTCAATCGCCCGGCGAAAGGGGGTGCCGTGGGTATATTTGCTCTCGCCAAAATAGGTGTTATTCATATCGGTATGAGCATCAAAATGGATCATGCCCACAGGATTTTCAGCTCCCAATGCCCGCAGGATCGGGTACGAAATCAAGTGATCCCCTCCGGCAGTCAAAGGCATGATATCGCGCGTGCACAATTCCTGATAAAATCCGGTAATCATATCCAGCGATTGCATAAGATCAATCGGGTTCACCGGCGCATCACCCATATCTGCGCAGTTGATTAGTTCAAAAGGATTAACCCCGTTTCTTGGGTGGGTCGTTCGGATCATGGTCGACAGATCACGCAACTGACGTGGTCCGTGTCGAGGCCCCGGGCGATTTGAGGTTCCCCCGTCAAAGGGGACACCGACAATACCAAGATCCGTTTTGTCCGCCCTGTCATCTGTTAAACTGACAAGAGGCAGGCGCATGAAAGTCGACATCCCTGCAAACCGGGGGGTGG
>CAZJUF010000363.1:0-1470 GCA_964549055.1 uncultured Hyphomicrobiales bacterium
CAACACTGCCCAGCCCGCCAATAATCACCATAAACAAGATGTTGAACGACAGGTTGATATCGAAAGCATCTGATTCGGCTGTTCCCGACCAGGCACTGAAATACAATGCTCCGGCAATACCGATGAAAAAAGAGCTGACTGCAAAAGCCTTCAATTTGGTTGCCAGCGGTTTAATGCCGATGATTTCAGCAGCAATATCCATATCCCGAATGGCCATCCATGCCCGACCGGTTGGTCCGCGCACCAGGTTTTTGGCCAGCAGCGCCAATACAACGGTAAACCCCAGGGCGAGAAAATACCGCGACACCGGCTCGGCCTTGGCGCTTGTTACCAGCACGCCAAATATTTCCATCGGTGGAATGGCAATCGAGCCTGAGGGCGAATAATTGACGAACCAGCCAAATTTATTGAACATCCAGATCAGGAAAAACTGCGCTGCCAATGTTGCCACCGCCAGATAAAAGCCTTTGATGCGCAGGCTTGGCAGGCCAAAAAGAATTCCCACAACAGCGGTAATAACGCCGGAAATCAAAATAACAAAAACAATATTTAACTCAGGCACGTTGGTTGCAAGCTTATAGGCTGAATACGCGCCAACGGCCATAAAACCACCGGTTCCAAGCGAAATCTGACCACAATAGCCAACCAGTATGTTGAGCCCGAGGGTGGCAATGGAAAACACCAGGAACGGAATGAGTACAATCTGAAACCAGTATTCTGAAGCCAGAAGCGGCACGGCAACAAAAGCAACAATCAGCCAGCCAAGAATAAACATCCGATCCTGAAAAATCGGAAAAATTGCCTGATCCGCCGAATAGCTCGTCTTGAACTGTCCTGTTTCGCGATACAGCATAATGCCTATATCCTCTCAATAATTTTTTCGCCAAACAGCCCTTGCGGTCGAAACATCAAGAACAATAAAGCGAGAACATAGGCAAACCAGTTTTCAATCGCGCCATTGACCAGCGGCCCCCAATAGACTTCCGCGACTTTCTCGCCCACACCAATAATAAGCCCGCCGATAATGGCACCGGGAATTGAGGTAAACCCACCTAAAATAAGTACCGGCAGTGCTTTAAGCGCAATCAGCGACAGCGAAAACTGCACCCCGCTTTTAGAGCCCCACATAATACCGGCAACCAGCGCCACCAATCCGGCGACAGACCACACGGCAACCCAGATTGTTTTCAGCGGAATACCCACCGAAAGTGCTGCCTGATGATCATCAGCCACAGCGCGCAAGGCCCGGCCAATTTTGGTTTTCTGGAAGAAAATCGCCAGAATGGCTACCATTAGCGCAGCAATACCGGCAGCCCACAGATCAAACACCTGCACCAGCACACCTTTAACTTCAAATGAGCCGCTGGGAATACCCACATCAAGCGCCTTGACGTCCGAGCCCCACATCATGTCGCCAACACCTTCAAGCACAAACGCCAGCCCGATGGTCGACATGAACAGGATGATTTC
>CAZJUF010000363.1:1570-3184 GCA_964549055.1 uncultured Hyphomicrobiales bacterium
ACCAGCGAATACATCACGCCCGCCGTCAATCCCCCCAGCAAGACTTCGACAAAGAAGGCCGGATAATTGAACATATCGACAAAGGGCGCCACAAACACGGCGTTAAGCATTTCCATTCAACTTTCCCACATTACTTGGAGACACCCAGATAGGCATCAATAACATCCTGATTGGCACTCACTTCGTGCGGCGTGCCATCAGCAATTTTCTGTCCATAATTCAAAACCACAACCCGGTCTGACAGGTCCATAACCACGCCCATGTCATGTTCAATAAGCGCAATGGTGGTGCCGTACTGGTCATTGAGATCGATGATAAATCGCGACATATCGCCTTTTTCTTCCAGGTTCATGCCCGCCATCGGTTCATCGAGAAGCAGCAACTCAGGCTCCATGGCAATGGCACGGCCAAGCTCGACGCGCTTTTGCAAACCATAAGGCAGGCGTCCCACCGGGGTTTTGCGGATCGCTTCAATTTCGAGAAAATCGATAATCTCCTCGACAATCTTGCGCTCAGCCATTTCATGGCGCTTGGCTGGCCCCAGATATATGGCGTGCAAAAACATATCCACGGTCTGTTGAAGAATTCCTTCGCGCTGTTTCAACAAGCGCCCGGTCATCAGATTGTCCAGTGTCGACATGCCCTTAAACAGCGCCACATTCTGAAATGTCCGTGCGATGCCCTGTTTGGCGGCCACATGGGATCTCATCTGGCGGCGGGTCTCACCCTTGTAGGTAATTTTGCCTTCCTGGGGATGATAAAATCCATTGATAACATTGAGCATGGAGGTTTTACCGGCACCATTTGGTCCGATAATGGCGCGTATCTCGCCCTTCAGAATATTAAAGCTGACGCCGCGAATAGCTTTAACGCCGCCAAAGGATAGCGAAATATCTTCCACGCTAAGCAGGGTTTCGCCGGAGATCTGCCTGGGGTTTTCTACCGCACTCATTCAGCCGCCTCATCAAATTTAACCGGTGGATGCGTTATCATGTCTTTTATTTTCAAATCTGCCTCAATCACCCCTTTGCGGCCATCTTCAAAGGTGACTTCAGTGGAAATATAGGCACTGGATTTGCCACTGAACAATGCTTCAATCAATGGTGCATATCTCTCGCCAACGAAATTGCGCCGCACTTTTTGTGTCCGCGTCAATTCGCCGTCATCGGCATCAAGCTCTTTGTGCAAAATCAAAAACCGCGATATCTGCGACCCGGAAACTCTCGGCTCCGCAGCCAGCGAGAGATTAACCTCGTCCACATGTTCCTCGATCATTTTATAGACTTGCGCGTGGCCTGCCAGTTCCTGATAAGACGCATAAGCGATGTTGTTGCGTTCAGCCCAGTTGGAAACCGACGTCAGATCAATATTAATAAACACCGCGCAGATATCCTGACCATTACCAAAAGCAACGACTTCCTTCACATTGGGATAAAATTTGAGTTTGTTCTCAATATATTTTGGCGCAAACATTGAGCCATCATTGAGCTGGCCAACGTCCTTGGCCCGGTCAATTATTTTAAGATGGCCGTTGGCATCAAAAAACCCGGCATCTCCGGTATTGACCCAACCGTCTTTGGTCTTGGTTTCCTTGGTGGCTTTGTCGTTTTTATA
>CAZJUF010000364.1:0-3177 GCA_964549055.1 uncultured Hyphomicrobiales bacterium
GAATTCACGTTCCACGTCGCAATTTTCATATATAAATCAACTGTTTGAGTTTAGAGCTTTAAAGCGAAAACGATGTGCCGCAGCCGCACGAGGCAGTGGCATTGGGATTTTTGATCTGAAAGGAAGCGCCAATCAGATCATCGACAAAATCCACTTCGGAGCCATCCATGTACAGGATAGAGACTGTATCAACAATCACTTTGACACCGTCTTTTTCAAACACAAGATCATCGTCTTTATGTGATTGTTCCAGATCAAAACCATATTGAAAGCCGGAGCAGCCACCACCTGAAACCGAAATCCGCAACACCTTGTTTGATTGTTCTTTGGCGATAATCTGGGATATTCTTTTCGCCGCACGTTCACTGATCGTAATTGATCCTGACATCAGAAATTACCTGTTCCTTTTCGCAATGCGAAAGTGTTTTAACATCTACGCTAATATTTAGTGTTAAAAGTCTGCTTGTCAAATCAATGGCACTGAAATTTGAGCGCAACGAAAATTACAAGCATGACGCAAAACATCTCGACAACAATCAATCTCGCTGCCTACTCAGCTTGTGCTGATCATGCGACAAGATTTCATGATGAAGAAGAAAGCATCACGCGCACCGCGTTTCAGCGCGACCGCGATCGTATTATACACTCCGCTGCTTTCAGACGGCTGCAATATAAAACCCAAGTGTTCATCTATCACGAAGGCGATCATTTCAGAACCAGATTGACCCATTCCCTTGAAGTCGCCCAGGTGGCAAAATCCATTGCCCGGGCATTGCACCTCAACGAAGATCTGGTTGAGGCATTGTCGCTGGCCCATGATCTTGGCCATACGCCGTTCGGTCATGCTGGTGAAGTGGCACTCGACCAGTGTATGTCGGAATTTGGCGGTTTTGATCATAACGCCCAGTCGCTCAAGATTGTCACTGGACTGGAAAAAAGATATGCCGAATTTGATGGTCTCAATCTCACCAAAGACACCCTCGAAGGGCTGGTCAAACACAATGGTCCGCTGTTGGACAAAAACGGAAATTATATCGGGGCAGGGGATCGTTTGCCGCACGCACTCGCCGAGTTTATAAGTCAATATGATCTTGATCTTGCCGGCCCGGTCTCGCTGGAAGCCCAGGTCGCCAACCTTTCAGACGATATAGCGTACAATGCCCATGATATTGATGATGGTCTGCGCGCCAATCTGATCACGTTAGATGATCTGCGTGGTCTGGAGCTGACGGCCGGATTGATTAAAGCGGTAGAGGGCAAATATCCCGGTCTCGAGCGCCCCCGCCTGATCCATGAAACCCTGCGCCGGGTGATTACGACAATGATTTATGATGTCCTCGCCCAGGCTCAAATCAATGATGACAATACAATCATCGGCTTTTCGCCTGACATGCAGCGCCAGGAGCGTGAACTCAAACAATTCCTCAATGCGCACATCTATCGCCATGAACTTGTTTTAATGAAGATGAGCCGGGCAAAAAAATGGTTGGGTGATTTGTTTGATTACTATCTTGAAAAGCCCACAGCTTTACCCGAAGATTGGCGGATTAATGCCGAAAATACGCAAAAATCAACAATGGCCCGTCAGGTCTGTGACTTTATCGCCGGGATGACGGACCGCTTTGCTATGGATGAATATCGACGAATATTTGACCTGACGCCAATTTTTCGTTAATCCCGCTTGAGCACCGTAAAAATCTGGACCGCAAAGCCAGTTAATTGTTATCATATAGAAATTTAGGAGCATTTGCTCAGTGAATATCTTTGCTGAATTCGAAACCCGCATACGCACGGCCATATCCGAAGTACAAAAAACCGGCGGTCTGCCGCACGACATTGATCTGTCCAAAATTACCACCGAGCCGCCGCGAGATGAAAATCACGGCGATGTCTCCACCAATGTCGCCATGGTTCTGGCCAAGCCCGCAGGCAAAAGCCCGATGGAAATTGCGCAAAAAATTGGCGACGTTTTGGGCAAGGCGGATGATGTTCTCGGTGTTAATATAGCCGGACCGGGTTTTATCAACATCAAGCTTGCAGATGCGTTCTGGCACAAGGTTGTACGCGCCGCCTTGTCGACCAGAACAGAATTTGGCACCAGCAAAGTTGGTAAGGGTGAAAAAATAAATGTCGAGTATGTCTCGGTAAACCCAACCGGACCGCTTCATGTGGGCCATTGCCGCGGTGCGATTTTCGGCGATGCGCTGGCCAATCTGCTGGATTACGCGGGCTATGACGTGGTGCGTGAATATTATTTCAACGATGCTGGCGCCCAGATTGATGCGCTGGCGCGTTCTGTCCATTGGCGCATACGTGAAGCTTTGGGCGAAAAGCTGGGGGAAATGCCCGAAGGATTGTATCCCGGCGAATACCTCAAGCCGCTGGCTGAAAACCTTGCTGCCAAGCACGGCGCAGAATTAACCTCAATGGCCGAAAAAGAGTGGTTGCCGGTTCTCAGAGCCGCCGGTGTTGCCGCTATGATGGCTTTAATCAAAGACGATCTTGCCATGTTGGGGATACACCATGATGTGTTTTTCTCTGAACTGTCCCTCCATGGTGGTGAAATTAAGAAGACCATTGAGGATTTGAGCAGTAAGGGTCTGATTTATGACGGCTTTTTACCACCGCCGAAAGGCCGTACACCGGAAGACTGGAAGGCGCGCGAACAGACATTGTTCCGGGCAAAGGATTTCGGCGATGATATTGATCGCCCCTTGATGAAGTCAAATGGTGATTACACCTACTTTGCCGCCGATGTTGCGTATTTTAAAAACAAATTTGATCGCGGTTTTTCCCAGATGATCTATGTTCTGGGTGCCGATCATTCAGGCTACATAAAACGCCTGCAAGCCATTGCCAAGGCGATATCCGGTGACAAGGCTGAGGCGGTTGTACGCATTTGCCAGATGGTCAGGTTGTTTCGCGATGGCATACCCGTAAAAATGTCAAAGCGTGCCGGAAATTTCATCACCATGCGTGAAGTAGTCGAAGAAGTGGGTTCTGATTCTGTCCGGTTTATGATGCTGTACCGCAAAAATGATGCGCCGCTGGACTTCGATTTTGTTAAGGTTACCGAACAATCCCGAGACAATCCGGTGTTTTATGTGCAATATGCTCATGCTAGAATATGTTCAGTAATGCGGGGAGCTTCAGAAAATATTCAGGAATCACAATTAT
>CAZJUF010000365.1:0-3159 GCA_964549055.1 uncultured Hyphomicrobiales bacterium
AAACCCATGTGGTCGGAAAATTCACCCCGGACCTCACACTCATTTTTGACCTTGACCCCCAAATCGGCCTGGAGCGCGCCAAAGCCCGCGCGCAAGAGGGAGAAGACCGCTTCGAAGCCAAGGGTCTGGCATATCATCAAAAAATCCGGCAGGCTTTTATCGATATTGCTCAAAAACACACCGAACGCTGCGTGATTGTGGATGCTTCTCTTGGTGTCGATGACATTGAAGATCGTGTATGGCAGATTATCTCAGACAGATTTTTATGAAAGCCGCCAATGTCGAGTGAAATTGAAGAACCGGATCGTTTGCAGGACTTTCCTCACCCCAGAGAGGTCTCGCACTTTCTTGGCCACGACGAACAGATCCAAAGCCTGCAATCGGCGCTTGGCTCCAACCGGTTTCCGCACGCGTGGATTTTTTCCGGGCCAGCTGGAATTGGCAAAGCAACACTTGCCTACCGTTTGGCGCGAACTCTTCTCAAAAGCCCGCCGGGGACCAGAATAGATAATGCCACGAGCCAAACAGCTCTGGAGATGTCACCAAATGATATTGTCTTTCAGCAGGTCGCCGCCCAGTCTCATCCCGGATTAAAGGTAATCAAACGCCCCTATGACCAAAAGCGGAAACGATTAAAGACAGAAATCACCGTTGATGAAATCAGGTCGATGCAGTCGATTTTCAATACGACGACAGTAGATGGCGGCTGGCGCATCGCCATTATTGATACAGCTGACGAAATGAACCGCAATGCGGCAAACGCCCTGTTGAAGCTGCTGGAGGAACCACCGGCAAATTCCGCCATAATCCTGATTAGCAATCAACCGGGAAAATTGTTGCCAACGATCAGATCAAGATGCCGCATGCTCGCATTTAAACCTCTTGATGAAGAACATGTGGCAAAAATACTGGATGAAAATTCGGGAACAAATATCAAGCTCACGACCGACGAGCGTGCGACAATTACCCGCCTGGCCCATGGCAGTGCCGGCAAAGCCATGCAACTGGCCAGTGGTGCGGGCCTGAAGGCACACGAAAACCTTATGTCCCTGCTCGAAAGCCTGCCGCGCCTTGATGGCTCAAAAGCCCATAAAATAGCTGAACAACTGAACCGGCGCGATGCGCGTGAAGAGTACAATTTTTTCCGCCAGCTATTATGTGAGTGGCTAAACAGCTTCGTGCGGTTTTGCACCACCGGCGAGGGCGCTCACCTGCCAAAACGCGAATTCGATCTATGTCAACGATTAGGGGTAAGCGTAAACCTTGAACCGTGGCTCGAGGTGTGGGAAAAGACGCAAACGTCATTCACTCAGGCCGATATTCTCAATCTGGATAAACGCCAGTTGCTGTTGACTGTGTTTTTTCAACTTGAAACCGCCGCAAAACAAGCTCAAAAACCGTGAGATAATAATAATACCGTAAAAAGTCTGATCCGCTTCAGGTTGATCAAGGATTAATCAATGCCGTCAAAGTCTAGTTACTATATCACCACCGCTATTTCCTACCCCAATGGTGCCCCGCATATTGGTCACGCCTATGAGGCATTGGCCACCGATTCAGTTGCGCGCTTCAAGCGCCTCGATGGCTATAATGTTTACTTCCTCACCGGTGCGGATGAACATGGCCTCAAGATGCAAAAGACTGCGGTGGAAGAGGGGATTACACCCAAAGAACTCAGTGATCGCAATGTCGCCCTGTTTGAAGAAATGGTGCGTGAACTCAATTGTTCCAACGATGATTTTATTCGCACCACCGAACAACGCCATTATGAATCGTGCCGGGAAATCTGGCGACGCATGGAAGCCAATGGCGACATTTACCTCGACACTTATGCCGGCTGGTATTCGGTGCGTGACGAAGCTTTCTACGCTGAAGATGAAACCACGGTAAACTCTGACAATGTCCGTATCGGACCCAATGGCACGCCAGTCGAGTGGACCGAAGAACAGACCTATTTTTTCAAACTTTCTGCCTATCAGGACCGCCTGATCGCGCATTATGAGAAATACCCCGATTTCATCCTGCCCACACAGCGCCGCAATGAAGTCATGAGCTTCGTTAAAGGCGGTCTTCTTGATCTGTCCGTATCACGCACCACCTTCGACTGGGGTATCCCGGTTCCCGGCGCGCCAGACCACATCATGTATGTGTGGGTTGATGCGCTGACCAACTATATCACCGGTCTGGGCTTTCCAGATGAAGCAGCTGAAAATTTCAAAACCTTCTGGCCCGCCGATGTGCATATCGTTGGCAAGGACATCTTGCGTTTTCACAGCGTCTACTGGCCAGCATTCCTGATGTCGGCAGGCATTGAGTTACCCAAGCGGATTTTTGCGCACGGGTTTTTGTTCAATCGGGGCGAGAAAATGTCAAAATCAACTGGCAACGTCATCGATCCCATCCAGATGGCGCACCATTATGGTGTTGACCAGATGCGTTATTTCTTCCTGCGGGAGATACCCTTTGGTCAGGACGGCAATTACAGCCACGAAGCCATCGTCAACCGCATCAATGCCGACTTGGCCAATGATTTTGGTAATCTGGCGCAACGCTCATTGTCGATGATTGCCAAAAACTGTGATGGAAAAATCCCAACACCGGGAAAACTGACACCTGAGGATGAAGGAATTCTGGCGCGGGCAGATGGCCTGCTGGCGGCCACACGACCACATATGGACAAACAGGCCCTGCACAGCGTGCTGGCTGAAATCTGGGCGGTGGTGGCCGACGCCAATCGCTACTTTGCTGGACAAGAACCCTGGGCCTTGCGCAAAACCGATATGGACCGCATGGGTACAGTGCTTTATGTCACGGCTGAAGTTATCCGCCAGATATCGATCCTGACCCAGCCGTTTATGCCTGAGGCATCTGCCCGTATGTTGGACCAACTCAGTATCGATCAAGATGTCAGAGATTTCGCATGTCTGGGGCAGGGTGGACGCCTGGCCCCCGGCAATGATGTTGTCGGACCGACACCCATTTTCCCACGCTATGTGGAAAGTGAAAAATCGGAAAAAGATGCATGAAGACGCTTTTGGTAGATAGCCATTGTCATTTAGATTTCAATGTATTGCAGGACAATATTGATGGAGTTCTGGAGCGATGCAGCGATGCTGGCGTTGACCTCATGGTGACGATTTCCACCAGAGTGCGCGAGTT
>CAZJUF010000366.1:0-3158 GCA_964549055.1 uncultured Hyphomicrobiales bacterium
GACACGCAGTCGCGTCAGACCCTGATACGCACCGCTGTTGACTGTGGTCTTGAAGTGCATGGTGAAGTTGGCTCAAAAAGCGAAGACACAGGCGCTGCAACCCTCATTGCCCAGGCCAACGAATGTTTCGATGCCGGGGCCGACGTTGTGCTGGTGGAGGGGGCGGAGCTTCTTAACGATGGTGAGCCCAACCGGGCGTTGTTGTCGGAACTTCGCGACGGCCTTGATGTGAGTAAGGTGATTTTCGAGCTGATCGGGCCGTGGGTTCCCGGCACTCATAATTGTGACGTTTATGATCTTAAGAAATTTCTGATTTCCGAATTTGGCCCGGATGTCAATCTGGCCAATGTTATGCCTCATGATATTTTTGAAACCGAAGCGTTACGCGTTGGCCTCAGCGTTGTGGGGCCGGAGGTCGGGAAAGCTGCGTGAGGTGAAATCATTTCCCGCACGGGGTTATGACAAGTGACCAAGAAATTAAAGCCGGTCCATAAAAATAATATCGGGCCATTCATCGCGAAGTGTAAAAAAAGGGAGGAAACCTAAGTGACTAAAACATTAAAGAAATACTCGGTTTGTAAAATTGCCGCCGGTGCGGCAATCTTGGCAATCGCCGGAGCTTCGATGTCGGCAGTGGCCATTGCACAGGAAACAAACCAGGTGAGATTTGCCCAGCAATTCGGGCTGTTATATCTCCCCATGCATGTGGTCGTTGATAAAAAACTGGTGCAGGCCTGTGCGGCCAAAGCCGGTCTTGGTGACATCAAGGTCACCATGCATCGCTTCAGTGGTGGTGCAGCTGTCAATCAGGCTTTGTTGTCTGACAATGTGGATTTTGCCGCCGGAGGGATCGGCCCGCTTTTGAAACTCTGGGACAAGACCAAAGGCCGTCTTAATGTTAAGGCGATGATGACGCTTTCGGCCATGCCGCTCAAGTTGAACACCAATGATGCACGGGTGAAAAAAATTGAGGACTTTGTCGGTCTGGACGATCACAAGATCGCCACGCCATCGGTGAAAGTTTCAATTCAGGCGGTGGTTCTGCAAATGGCGGCCAAGAAAAAGTGGGGCGCCGATCAGGCATTTAAACTCGATTCGATGACTGTTTCCATGAAGCATCCTTCAGCAATGGCGGCTCTTCTGGCTGGTGGTCAGGCTGTGAAAAGTCATTTTGCCACCCTGCCGACTTCTTACGCTGAGCTTCAAACCGGTAAGGTAAAGACCGTTCTTACTTCTTATGATGTGCTCGGTGGACGCCATTCAACGGTTGCCATGTACAACAAGGAGAAGTGGAAAAAAGCCAATCCCAAGCTCTATGACTGCGTTGCCAGTTCATACCGCACAGCGATTGACTGGATTAATGGCAACAAGAAAGATGCGGCTGCCCTTTATGTTCGTTTCACCAAATCCAAGCTGAAACTTGCAGATGTGGAAAATATGATCAGTGACCCCAACGAGATGCTGTATTCGGTAACACCGGAGCGGACAATGGAATTTGCCAAGTTCATGAATTCCATCGGCTCCATCAAGAATATGCCAACGAGCTGGAAGGACTACTACTGGGAAAATAATTACGACCAGGACGGTAGTTGATCAATGGATACGAAAAATATGGCTGCGACGGGCTCAGCGCCCGCCGCGGCTGACACCAAACCAATCCTTGAAGTTGACGGGGTTACGCTCCAGTACAAGACCAAGGAACATCTGATCACGGCGACATACCGCGTCGGGTTTGATGTTTATCCAGCCGACAGGTTTGTTCTGCTTGGTCCATCTGGTTGCGGCAAGTCGACGTTACTCAAAGGTATCGCCGGTTACATGAAGCCGGTGGAAGGGGCCATTCGCCTCAAGGGCCGTGAAATTTCTGAACCCGGACCCGATCGGGTCATGGTGTTTCAGGAGTTTGACCAGTTGTTGCCGTGGAAAACAGTCAAACAGAATATTACTTTTGCGCTACGTAATGGCGGCAAGAGTGACAATGCGGCTGAAGCCGATGACATCGCCATGGAATATATCCAGAAGGTCAAGCTGAGCGGTTTTGAAGACACATATCCGCATATGCTTTCAGGCGGTATGAAACAGCGGGTTGCGATTGCGCGTGGCATGGCGATGGAGCCTGACGTGCTGCTGATGGATGAACCCTTTGCCGCTCTGGACGCACTGACACGGTTGCAAATGCAAAAAGAGCTGCTGCAATTGTGGGAGGACACTCATTTTACGGTGTTGTTTGTCACCCACTCCATCGAGGAAGCGTTGATTGTCGGCAGCAGGATTCTAGTGCTTTCGCCCCATCCCGGTCAGGTCAAGGCTGAACTCAACGCCTTTGATCTCAACCACGAAAATGTTGGCACCAAAGAGTTTGTCGAGGTGCAGCAGCGCATCCATGACATGTTGTTCGCCGACAGAATTCTGGAGGATGAAATTCAAACCGGGGACAAGGGCTGATGAGCAAAATTCCAGATGTTCTTGTCCGCCCGGAATTCGAGGCCAGCGATATTGGCAAGGCCAGTACGGCGGATGTTGCGCGCAAGCTGACGCTGATCGAGCGTATTTCGGACATGCACTCTGTGCGCAAGCTCTCCATCCTGGTGATCGTGGTCGTCGTATGGGAGATTTATTCGCGATTGAGCGGTGTTTCCGAGTTGATCCTGCCAAAATTCTCAGCGACAGCACTGGCACTGGCCGATGCCGTGTTCAGTGAGCAACTTCTTTATATGGTGTGGAATTCAATTACGGTGCTGATATCCGGCTATGCCATCGGTATCGTTATTGCCACTTTGTTGACCACAGCGGCGGCGACGACCCGTTTTGGCAGTGATATTCTGTCCACATTAACCGCAATGCTCAATCCACTGCCCGCCATTGCCCTTTTACCGCTGGCACTTTTGTGGTTCGGGCTTGGCGCTGATGCGATTATCTTCACGCTGCTGCATTCGGTTATCTGGCCCGTTGCCCTCAATGCCCATGTGGGCTTTATGAGCGTCAGCGAAACCCAGCGCATGGTCGGGCGCAACTATGGCCTGCGTGGTATTTTCTATGTTGTAAAACTTCTTATACCCGCCGCTTTCCCGCAAATTCTTATGGGGCTCAAAATCGGCTGGTCCTATGCGTGGCGCACGCTGATTGCAGCCGAACTGGTGTTTGGCGGCTCAATCTCG
>CAZJUF010000367.1:0-3141 GCA_964549055.1 uncultured Hyphomicrobiales bacterium
AGGCCGGATTGCCTGGAAAAGGAAGTGGCCAACATGGACACCGCCTACCCACATGATTGAGCGTCAACCAGAGCTTGAAATATACAGTGCTGCTAATGGTGGCATGAAAGCAGGGTTGAAAAATCCTTTGGGAGCGCGCGCCTTGTATATTTATCAAGGAGGCAAGGATACTCTTTACCGCCTGCACGGAACCCCTGAAGAATTTTCAATCGGCAAAGCTGTATCGAGCGGTTGCGTTAGACTGCTCAATCAGGATGTGATTGACCTTTATCCACGAGTACCCAACGGTACCAGAATTATCGTGGTCTAAAAAATCAATTGAAGGCGTTGTAAATCATTGACTGGTTTGCAACGCCTTTTTGATTAAACTGCCACTGTTTCAGACATTTGGCAGAGTGATAAACCCGGAAATTTGCTCCTGATTGCTGAAAGCCAGCATGCTGGCCTGTCGCACTTCAGGGATTATCGACACATTTGAAATTTCTTTCATTGTATGCTGGAAGTTTAATCTGTGAACAATGCGACCGGTTTTTAAATCCACTATCATCAATCCACATTGTGGCTGCTCATTGCGCTTTTCCAAAACACGCTTCAGGGGAAGTTTTTTGAAACCATCATCCTGGCGCGGGCGCGAAATGCCAATAACGGCGCAGTTTCCAATGAATGCCAGGCCACGAGCGTAGCCGGGCACCTGACACAAGGCGTCAAACTTGCCGGTTTTCAGATCGACTGATCCAAATTCGCAGGTGCCGGTGTTGAGAAGCCACAGATCGCCATTATGAAGACGTGGCGAGTGCGGCATGGACAGATCACTGGAAACGATCTCGTTATCGCCAACTGAAATTAAAACCCCGCCACCGTTGCGATTGTTTTTCCACACCGCGGCATCATTGCATCTGGCCCGCGCTGTCACGAACCGGACGACACCGTTTTCCATGGCCATGCCATTGAGATGGCAGCGTTCTTCAGGAACCAGATCGGTCACAAAATCCGGTTTCCACAGCGGCTTAAAGCTGGCATTCATGTCCGGGGTGGCCAGACATGAATACTGTGTGTTGACGAA
Source organism: uncultured Hyphomicrobiales bacterium (assembly GCA_964549055.1). Taxonomy (GTDB): domain Bacteria; phylum Pseudomonadota; class Alphaproteobacteria; order Rhizobiales; family JAJFHR01; genus JAJFHR01. The sequence goes on from CAZJUF010000367.1 coordinate 1,064, forward strand.
AACCGCGCGGCCGTCACGATCAAGTTCAATTTCATGGATATTGACAGCACCAGTGACAAAACCTGTGCGCGGACAAAAAAGCCGATCCGAGCCATTTTCCCTGAAGGCCACGCCCTGGGGCAACACATTGTGAAAATTCCACATCTGATTGAATGTGCTCAGCCAGATCTGGTTGGCGTCAATGTATAGGCCGCGACAGTTTTCCAAATATCGCTCGTGAACCCAAAGCTGGCCATCGTCTTTCAAGCCAACGAAAAACAGCCGTCCGCGCTCGAAGGAAGAAAATGCCAGACTGCACCTGTTTTCCAGCAACCAGGATTGAAACCCGGACGAGACTGTCAACAACTCATCATCGCGGTGTTTAAGGGGCAAGGCATTCATAAATTGAAATCACGATTGTGCGAACACAAGACTACCAATCGATACGCTCCAGGTTTTGAAAATCAACCTCACTGCCCTCCAGCAAGGTGATTGTTCCCGAGGCATCGTCGCTCAGGTCAATACTGCTTACGTCTTGAGACTCAATTGAGCCGCTTTCGACCGCTACAGTCCAGTCTGTCCCCAAATCACCAATATCGCTGCCATCTTCCTGGAAAACAAAAAAGTCATTGCCGCTACCACCGTTAAGGGTGGCATTTTCGGCGCCATCGACAAGCGTGTCGTTGCCAGCGCCCCCGCTCAGGGTATCGTTGCCAGCGCCGCCAATCAGTCTGTCGTTACCATCTCCGGCGATTATGACATCATCACCGGCACCGCCATCCAGCGTGTCGCCACCAGCGGTAAGTTCAAAAAGCTGGACATTGTCCAGAGCAGTACCGCCAAAATCCTCGGCCCCGGTTTCTTTAAACTGGAGCGTATCGGAGCCATCACCGGCACCTCCGGTTACATTAAACGTATAGGATTCCATCGTGGTTGATTCAGGATCAACCGTGCCAACAAGTGCACCACCCCAGTATACTTCCATCGAACCGTCATAACCGCCCATTTCGGCCACGTCGAATGACAATTGATATTCTGCGCCATCTGTCAGATCTGAGACCTGCTGCTCGATGGTTGTGTTGACCTTGACTTCATCCATATCGACAAAATAGTTGCCATCACTGGCAATGACGCCGGTTTTTCCAGATGCATAGGTCTGAATACCATTGCCATCTACAAGTGACCACTCGGCAGTGCTGGCGCCCCGGTCGTTTTCGAAGCTGCCGTTGTTGATCAGATTTGGACCGGTGGTGCTGGCAGCGTCGGAACCCAGTCCGTATATTATATCCGTACCTGAGCCGCCTGTAATTGTGTCGGCCCCCTCGGTGCCAAGGTGAATGCCCACCTCTTCTGAATATGTATTGCCGCCCGCATCTGTCACTTCGACAGTCACGGTGCTGGAGTCTACACCGCTGCTGGCGGTTTCGTTTTCGAAATAATTGATAGTGCCGTCTTTTTCTCCAACGATCAGATCAAGATCACCGTCTCCGTCAATATCGGCAAATGTCGGTTTTGAATCTTCGCCCACATCGACACCGGCAAACGGGTTAGTTGATCCAGAGACAAAACTGGGTTCCTCAGCGGAGCCGGTATTTTCGAAATAATCAATCGTGCCGCTGCTGTTTCCAACAAAAGCATCAAGATCGCCATCACCATCAACGTCGGCAAACGTGGGGGCGGACTTTTTGCCAACATCACTTAAACCAAAAGGATTGGTAGTGGCACTGGCAAAGCTGGGACTGTCAGCGGAACCGGTGTTTTCAAAGTAATTTACAACACCGCTACTCTCCCCAACAAAGGCATCGAGATCACCATCATTATCAATGTCAGCGAAGGTTACGGCGGCATCCTTGCCTATATCTTCCAGACCGAAGGCATTTTTATCAGCGCCGGCGAAGCTGGGATTATTGGCTGTGCCGGTATTTTCGTAAAATCTGGTATTGCCGCTCTTGTCACCAATAAAGGCATCAAGATCACCATCATTGTCTATATCAACGAATGTCGGGGTCGATTTTTCGCCCACATCCGAAAGACCAAAGGGGCTGTCTTGTGGTGTGTCTGAAAATACCGGATTGGCATCATCGCCTGTGTTTTCAAAG
>CAZJUF010000368.1:0-3128 GCA_964549055.1 uncultured Hyphomicrobiales bacterium
TTTATAGGATATTATTCCTATAATATTGCAAATTAGTGAAACTCTGTCAATTATTAGATGGGCCCCAATAAAGGGTGATCACTTAAGTGCTGCCACTCTTAAAATGACAACTTCTTAGATAATACCGGTGAAAATCGGTATTAAAAATTTCCAATTTATTTTTTATAGTTGTTTCACCCACCTAAAATCCAAAGCAATACTTTTTTTCATAAAACACCATGATCCTTTCGTGAATATTAATCATTGTTTTACGTTTTAACTCAATTTTTTTCGGATTTTCTTGTTTTTCAGTACAATGACTATTTTTTATCTATATTATTGTTTTTTTGGTCGTTTTTTGATGTTTTTTTATTTTTATATTATACTGTCTTTTTTCATTCTTATTATTTTTCACGGAAAAAGATCTGAATAAAGAATTCAAAAAATTTTTACTTACCAATATTCTTTTTATCCCAAGATCTGAAGCCAGAATAACCAAGATAACCTGCGCCGAACAGTCCCCACAGGGATTCGGGGATGGCAGTGAGCCAGCCCTGAATGCCGGCAATCACGCGCTGGGCGATGTCGGGTTCAAAGGCGCTTAAAAAACCCATGGGAATAGAGCCCAGAATCATCAGGTAAATAACATAGAGAAAAGAAGGACGCGCCCGACTGGTCCACGGGTCTGCGCTTCTTGCCTCGGCAACGATGGCGGACATGTTTTTTTCAAGCTGTTGCAGGGAGCGCTGGCCTTCCTGTGACAGAAGTTTTCGCCTGGCTTCTGCACGTTCTTCGTCTGAGGTGAACAGGCTGTCAATCAGTTCAAACAGCGGGGCTGCCAGTCCGGTAAGCAAGGTTGAAGGTAACGCCATTATATTTTTTCCTTAACTGATGTTTTTGGAATTCAGATCGAAGGCGTGATAAAGCGCCTCCATCAATCGTCTCGACCAGCCAAGCCCGAAAATCGAAAAAATTGACAGAAGGCCGTAATGGCGCATGCGGCGTGCGGCAAATTCTATCATCACACGTTTTGGCTCACGCCTTTGTACGGCTGCCAGCGTCCGGGGACCAATAATGCCATCAACTTTTGTATCTATAGATTTTTGCAAAAACCTGATGGCACGGCCAACACCCTGATTGACGGCAGTATCAAACATCAAAAATGCCAGCGCCGGGGGTAGCTTGTCGCATTTACATTGTTGCCAGTATTGCCGGTGATAGATGTTCGATGCTTCCCTACGGGTTAGCAATCGCACCTCCTCACGCGTCACTTTTGTTCCCCGCCACTTCGACAGAGTTGCCCGGGTTATGCCAAAATTTGTGGCGCCACCGGGATCTTTGGCATTATCGCTGAAACCGCCTTCCTGCGACAGAACGAAGGCCAGCGCGCGTTCAAAACTCATAGCTCAGTTTTTTCTGAAGCGGGTATTAGCTTAAGGTTTTTTTTAACCACGGCCCGGATGCGTTTGATCGCACTGACATAAGGCCCCGTAACCCATTTGAAACCGCGCCCCTGTTTCATGACAACGACCACATAGGCGAGATTACCAGGGGCTTTGGTCACCACAACAATCAGGACTTTTTCCGGGCTTTTCTCACCAAACTCGGCAGCAATTTCAGGAGCGAATTTGCTGAAAACCAGCGGCGGGCGGGTGTGTTCCGCCCGGGCAGTATTAATCCATAAAAAAACCGCCACCAGGGCGGTCAACAGGGCAATGGTTTTAGAGTGCATGGCAGCGTTTCCTTGATTTTTGGAGGAGGAATTATTGGACGGTCACGGTACTTTGGTTGGCGCTTCCGCGGCCAAAGGCGGTGCTTATCTGGTAAACAGCTATATCAAATTGCGCCTGGGGAGTTACCCAGTCGGCTAATTCCTCGGCTGAAGTGTAGGTGGTCTGCGGTTGTTGCGAAGATAAAGTTCGCACAACTGTCTGACCACTCAGTATGTCTATTTCATAAGCCTCGAGTTCTTCGCTCAACGGCACCTCGACCGGTTGCCAGTCATCGCCGCCAAGACGCGTGCGCCGTATCCACGAAATTTGAACGCCGCTGCCTGTTCTTAGAGCTTTGACATGAGCCGGGCTGAAGGGCTTTTGGCCGCGTCCGGGGAAACTTTTTACCAACTCGAGATAGGCTGGGTCTCCGACGTCTTTGGCCGGTGGGCCGATGCGGTAGGTCAGGCTTAGCGCAGCTTGTCCGGCAAGCAGATCGGGCTGGACCACGGCATTGTCAATAAGAACAAAGCGCTGGCCTGCGGGTACGGGATCACGCATGGCCTGTTCGGTGCCTTGCTGGCCGCGCAAAAGCACGGAGAGTTCATAGGTATCAACTCCAACAAGGTCAGCGTTTTGGAATTGCAGTATCTCCCACTGACCGTCCTGATTGAGAATGGCGGCGATATTTGCTCCGGCAAACAAGCCCAGCTCATCAACCGAACTTAACGCACCGGAATAAATCCTGACCTGAAACCTGTTGCCCCGATCCCATCGGTAAAGCGGTCCGCTGCTAAGATCTTCCAGCGTCTCTCCCAGAACAGCAGGAACATCGATGCGCCGGTTGAGTTCAAAGCTGGTGGCGTTGGAAGAGGTCATCAGATTTAGGCCACCGGGCCAGGGTTCGGCATATGCCGCGACGTAGCCAGCTTCGGGATTATCGCTTTCTATCAGTTGCGGCAGATCCATGAACTCGACCAGCGGCAGACCCGATGTCAGGGGTTGGCCCGGATTTGAGCTTCGGTTGGATGTGGTTGAGCCACTGTAAATCGTAGGCACGGCCGACAGAGCAGAAACATTTCTTGCCTCTGCTTCACCAACCTCCTGCAGCCGGACAGAGAGGTTGTTCTGACCGGTACTGAAATCAATCAGATCACCAGGCTCAAAACGTAAAAGACTGGGTGGCAAGGTAAAGTCGGCCTTTTCGCGGCCCGCCCAGGCTTCCTGCAGCAAAATATCAGCGATCGATTGTGCTTTTGACTGGGCCATGACAATCGGCATGTCGCTGGTCGACTGGCGCTGGCTGCGCCCGACCAGACGGCGGGCTTCGACACTGGCGCGGCGATAATCAGCCAGACTGTCAATGTAGCCGATCTTATTGCCATTGGGCAGTTCGGTTTCCTGCGCGCGCGTGAGCATGAACTCCTTGTCATCGGC
>CAZJUF010000369.1:0-3127 GCA_964549055.1 uncultured Hyphomicrobiales bacterium
CCATCCCAACCACCCGATATAGTACCCTGAGGGGTGGTTGGGCCGGGGGAGCGGGCTGGCTTCAGGACTACTGTCAAGGCAGACACATAAGGAGCTGAGAATGGATAAAGCAGGATACGAACAGGGCAGACTGGATTTGCCTTTCGTCGGCATCGCCACCTTTGGCAAGAACCCTTATGTACAGGATTGGCAATCTATTGATGCCGATGTCGCCATTATGGGTGCACCGTATGATTTTGGTACCCAGTGGCGCGCTGGCGCAAGATTTGGCCCGCGTGCCATCCGCGAAGCCTCAACCCTGTTTTCTTTTGGCCACGGCGGGGCCTATGACCACGAAGATGATGTCACTTATCTGCCGGCGGACAAAGTCAGGATCGTCGATATTGGCGATGCTGACATCGTCCACACCGATACAGTCAAAAGCCATGCAAATATCGAATATGGTGTCAGACAAATTCTTAAAGCCGGTGCGTTGCCGATTGTTCTGGGCGGTGATCATTCGATCAACATCCCCTGCATCAATGCCTTTGAGGGCGAGGAGCCCATTCATCTCGTGCAGATTGATGCCCACCTCGATTTTGTTGATGAACGCCACGGCGTGCGCTTTGGTCACGGCAATCCCATGCGCCGGGCGGCTGAAAAAGACTATGTCACCGGCTTGAGCCAGATCGGCATCCGCAATGTTTCCTCCACCGCCAAACAGGGCTATGAGGATGCCCGCGCCATGGGCTCTGACATCATGTCCGTGCGCCAGTTTCGAAAACTTGGGGTTGAACAGGTGCTGGCCCGCATACCAACGGGCGTGCGCTATTACGTCTCAATAGATATTGACGGCTTTGATCCCTCAATCGCACCGGGCACCGGCACCCCCAGCCATGGCGGGTTTCTCTATTACGAAGGACTGGAACTTCTTGCCGGTCTGGCCACACAAGGCACCATCGTTGGCATTGATCTGGTAGAAGTTGCCCCCGATTATGACCACACCGGCACGACGGCCATTCTGGCTGCGCAAATTCTGATGAACACAATCGGGCGTATCATGCATGCCCGGTCCTGAAAACATACGCGTTTTGGTGATTGTCTTTGATGCTCTGCGCCCGGAGTTTGTCACACCTGAGTTAATGCCAAATCTGTCAGAATTTACCAATCGCGGCGTCAGATACACCAACAGTCATTCGACCTTCCCCACCGAAACCCGCGTCAATCAGTCCGCCGTCATCACCGGGTGTTATCCAGGCGCACATGGACTTGTCGCCAATAAATTTATGGAACCCGAAGCGTCGCCCGGAAAAATCTTCAATACCGGCGATGAAGATGAACTCAAAGCAGCCTTTGCACGCGTGGGAAAAAACCTGCTTCACCGGCCCACATTGGGGCAAAGACTGGCGCAGCTTGGAAAATCCTTTGCCACTATTTCCACCGGCACCCCCGGTGGTGCCCGGCTGATCAATCATGAAGCCGAATTAACCGGCAACTTCCGCCTGTCCCTGCACCGGCCAGATGCAGCCAGCCCTGAAGGGATTGTCGAAAACCTAGTTCAAAACATTGGCCCGATACCGGAGTATCAGCTCCCCGCCCTCAAATGGGTAAGCTATGGGGTAGACTGCTACCTCGATTTTATCGAAACGCAGATCATGCCCGATGTCATGTTGTTGTGGTTGAGCGAGCCTGATGAGAGCTTTCATCATATCGGTATCGGCTCAGACGGAGCGCTGTCGGCCATTCGCCACGTGGATGAGGAATTTGGCCGTATACTTGAGCGGCAAAAACAGCAGATAGAGTCAGGGCATTTACAGATTATCACCCTGTCCGATCACGGCCAGATCAGCCTCAAGGGTGAACCGCTGGATATCGCCGCCAGGTTTAAGGCAGCCGGTTTTGCTATTGACGCTGCCCCGCAAAATGACACCCAGGGCGTGGCAATTATCGACAATGCCGGTGGCGTCTGGCTTACCCGGCCTGATGCCGGATTATTGCGGGAACTTGTAATCTGGCTGCAACAACAAAGCTGGTGCGGGCCCATTTTCACAGCCGAAGGCATCGCTGGAACATTGAAACATGAAGATGTCGGCATCGCCCACTCCCGCGCTCCCGACATCAGCTTTGTCTGTCATCATGATGATGAAGATAACACCTGGGGGATTGCCGGTGAGACCTTGCATGATGCGAGCTACCCCATTGGCGGCGGTTGTCACGGCGGGCTTTCGCGCCATGAGTTACACAATTTTCTTGCCCTGTCAGGAGCCAGCTTTGGCGAGAGTTCCATCATCGATCTGCCCGCCGGCAACATAGATATTACGCCAACAATCCTGAAACTGTTTGGTCACGATATCAGTGCAGAAGTTGATGGCCGCATCCTGTTTGAGGCCTTGGCTGATTCGCAAAACATGAGCGCAGAAAAGCCGGTGGAACATACCCTGTCATCGAACAACAAAACCGGCGCTGTTACCCATCTGACTTTTACTAAAATGGGATCAACCCGCTATCTCGACCGCGCCTGGACAACACAGGGGGTTTCAACTGCCATAAAGTGATTGCAATATTTCACCTGACCACTTTGCGGCTTTTTCAGCATTTGCTTTTCTCATATCTGCCTGATCGCCAACCGTGCTCATGAAGCGTTCGTCCGAAGCAAATTTACTACCTGTGGCGCTGTAGACGCCGCCAAGAGAGATTGCATCATCCGGGGCAACAAGGGTCCAGCAATTGTCGGCAAGATCAACCTTGTCGCCTGGTGGTGATTTGGCAAACCGGGTAATAATATCAACCGCCGCCAGCCGCGCCTGCACCACAGCGGATACGGCTGATTTTGACATTTCGTCTGCCGCTGATGCGTCCCCGATGACATAGACATCTTCGGCAATAGCTGATTGCATCGACGGTGTGCGTATCCGGCAATATCCATCTTCTGCCGCCATGCCGGTATTGGTGAGAAAATCAGGGGCTTTTTGTGGCGGGATAACATTGACCACATCAGGTTCAAAAATATCTGACTCAGTCTGTATCTTGCCGCTTTTCAAATCGACGGATTGAACGCCGCCATGAAAATCACGCGGAATCCATTCAATCATGTCCTCATAATAATCCACATAGGCTTCTTCAAACATCGCCTGCATTGGATATTCGT
>CAZJUF010000370.1:0-3104 GCA_964549055.1 uncultured Hyphomicrobiales bacterium
CCTCCCTTCTCCCCTTGCGGGAGAAGGTGGCCGCAAAGCGGTCGGATGAGGGGTTCGCACAAAAAAATGCAAACCATGCAATTTCCCAACAATACCCCATCAATCCACAAAACCCATATTGCGCAAACACGCTCGAAATATGCGCACAAACCCGACAGAGGCCGAGGCCAAAATGTGGAATGCCCTTCGGAGCAGGAAGTTAAAGGGCATGAAATTCAAACGACCGGTTCCATTTGAAAACCACATCGTCGATTTCCTACGTGCTGACCACAAACGGGTTGTCGAGATTGACGGCCCGCAACATGCTGAGAGCCAAGATATTATTCTCAGCCATGCTTCGTCCTGCATTTTCTCACCGCAGGATACTGGATATACGAAACACGGCGGTGCGAACCGTTCTCAGATGCCAACATAATTGAGATGATGCCCAAAACTACCTTAAAAATGGATGGTTAATTTGAAGCATTATCGGCCATTCTGTTTCACTTCTCAAAAATGCCGGACGGGATCTTGCCTGTTTCCGAGAACCCGAATGATCAGGATTCTGCTTGCCGAAGATTGGTAATAGATCGAATGCGTACGGTATTCATAGCGCAGCAAATTGGGGCTGATAAAGCTGTATTCACTTCCCCAACTCGGGTGTTGGGCAAGCAGATCAAAACGCTCAATCAAGCCATCATAATATTTATCTGCCTGACCAAGCCCATAGTTCAAAATCCCAAAACCATACAGGTCATCCAAATCAAATTGCGCAGCTTTACTAAGCTGGTAGCTTTCCATTTTCTTTCAACCGCTCAAGAACGTCTTGCCTTATATCTTCAACATTTTTATCACTGATGCCACTGTTAAGCCCTTCATCAATCAAGGCACGCAATTCGCGCTCGGCAGATCGTCGATCCTGATCGCGGCGAATCAAATCTCGAAAATATTCACTGTCGTTGCCGTAGCGCCCGGAACTGATTTGGGCTTTAACCCATTCTTCCATTGCATTGGGAATGGTGATTGTTTTTCGCATCATCGCCATAATAAATCTCCTTTATGACAAAATAACATATGACGATAGTATGATGCAAATCATACTTTAAACCAAAGTTATTCATTCAGATTTAAATTTTGGCAACGAACATAACGGCAAATCTACCCCCGCGCCAAAACCCAGCGGGCAAAATCCAGGTCGAACTGGTTGTCGATATTGACCACTGTCCTCGTCGTTATCTGCGCCCGTGTCTGCGGTGATATGATTTGTCTCGCATCGAGAATGGAAGCTCTGTCTTTGAGGTAAATCAGGCCGTTGACCATGTAGTAATCGGGATTGAACTGGCGGTTTGTGTGTTCTTTGCGATGTTCATTGTAATAGGAAAGCGTGCCTTCTTCGCCTATTTCCAACAGTTTGTTGGGGTTGGCGCTGCCCGGTAATTCACTTACCGCCACCACGCCATCGCAAGTATGAGTGTTGTAAGTCTCATAAGCTTGAGCGAAATCTTCTGCTCTCCGGCATGGGCTTGTCGGCTCAAGCCAGACGCACAGATCATAGTGTTGCTGGAAGGTCTTTTCCGCCAGTTGCCATTCATATTGCCACACATCCAGGGCCAGCGCGGTTGAGGTGGCAAGTTCGTGTGGCCGAAGGGCCATACATTCAGCCCCGTGCTTGACAGCCTCATCGGCGATGTCATGGGCGTCGGTTGAAATCACCACCTTGTCAATCCATGGCACTTCCAGTGCCCGCAACACAGCAAGGCCCACCAGACTGACGCCATCGATCTCCTTCAGGTTTTTACCCGGAAGTCCTTTTGAGCCTCCGCGTGCAGGTATGATGGCGAGGCACTGTGTCATTGAATATCTTTAGCCGTTCAACTCAGCCGTCACCGAAAATGCCATGGGAAAGCGGGTATGATTGCGGCATTGATTGTCACGATGTTCAGTGTCCCAACCCATCAGCTCGGGCATGTGTTTGTTGTAAAACCACTCGCTCATTTCTTTTCGCTTGTCGTCAGGGAAATATTCCAAAGCCTGCGCCCAGCAATAAGCAACGGCTGAAAACGGACCGCCAACTTCTTCGCTTGCGGTGACGCTAAAGCCGTTTTTCTCCATGGCATCACTCAAGCCATAAGGCGTGTAGCGGATGAAATCATCGGGAGCCTGATGGATCTCGCGCACCATCGGCTCGAAAATATACAGCGTGCCGCCGGGTTTGAGGACGCGGGCCGCTTCAACAAACATCGCATCTTGATCCTGCACATGATGCACCAGATTTGGAATCAGCAGCAAATCCGCACTATCTGTCTCTAGTGTCGTGTCTTCAATGCTGGCGCGGCAATGAGTTTTAACACCAAAAAAGCGCTCGTCATCGACCATCGGACTGTTATAAGCCCCACGCTCATCAGCGCTTTTGGGGCTGCAGTCAACACCGATAAAATTAAACTGTGAAAACAACGGGCCAATCAGGCTAAAGCCGCCATAAAGCACACCGCGCTCCATTGTCACCACGGTGGCATCAGGTGCCAGATCCGAGAGTAATTTTGGAATATCTTCGAACAACAGCTTGAAATGTGGCCATTTGCTATCCACCTGAAACACGCGTTCTTTCAAAAGGGATATATGTGAGTCGATTTGTGATGTTGTAGGTTTCATTTTATCTATCGTTCCTGATCTCGCCCTGATTAATAATACGGCTCAAGGCTCGCACACAATCGCCAACTAGGAATTGACCATAATCAAATTGCCACTGCGTTGGAACAGTTTTCACCATCCAGCCCCCGGCAATTTGAATTTTTTTGAAATTCAGAGGTTTTCGGCCCCATTTCTACAGGTTTTATCGCAGTTGGTAAAATCATGCTAAAATTTCAATTCTATGGTTCCCTTATTGAAAGAACCCTGCTATGAAAGCCGCATTCGCTGGTGAGACAAAACTCACCAGCCCATAGGTTCCCTCATACAAGAACCCGACGTGTCTCTTTCCAGCCGGTTTTATGGTCGGTGAGACTTCTGACGGTTGCAGATAGCAACCCGCATGCGGGTGAAAATCAAAAAGGGATCAGATACGCAAGACACCTTGTCGCGGGGTGGAGCAGCCCGGTAGCTCGTCAGGCTCATAACCTGAAGGT
>CAZJUF010000371.1:0-3102 GCA_964549055.1 uncultured Hyphomicrobiales bacterium
CGGCCACTATAAACAATCGTCGGCAAGGCGATGAGTGCGGATATCCAGTGAAACAGATCGCGTGTAACATCATTTGCACCCGCCCAAACCGATACTGACAACAACATAACGTTAGCTGCAGCAAACCCCGAAACGGCGAGCGCACGCAGCAGGGCATGGCCTGCTTTTTCCTGTTCATCTTCAAGATCATCCATATCGTCAATGGTTTGGGCGCTGTAGCCGTTTCCAGCCAGATGTTCGATCAGGTTTTCCGGTGTCAGAGTGTCATTTTTCCAGGTAATTGTTACCCGGCGCGTAGACAGGTTTGCGCGTGCTGAAGACACATCATTCAGGAGATTTAAAGCTTTTTCCACCTTGCTCATGCACCCGCCACAATGCATATCGGGCACGGAAAGCTGGATATGATGCAAGGTTTCCTGGTGCGAATTCATGATCAATGGCCTGTGGAAAAGGGCTTATTGTATAACGTTGAGACGTACCAGGCGCTTCCAGCTTCGACCGGTTTTATTGTTTGCGATGATGTCGGCATTCCATTGCCCCAGCTCAAGATTCAAATTCTGCCGATAGATTCCCGGCTCGCCCTCCTTCATCAGGAACTGGCGATCTTCTCTCTCGTTGGTGGGTCTGCCAACCTTAAGAGTGATTTTATAACCTTCAAGAGGCTGGCCCGAGCGATCCTGGAAGCTAAAGGTCATGGTCTTGTCGCGGTAGCGCAGAATGCTTTGAAACCCGAGACTGTCCTGTTTTCTGCGCACAGCCAGATCAGCGTTAAAATCCTGACTGGCCACATAGCCGTTACGCGCCATCAGACCGGTCCAGCTATCCACTGCCACCCAGGCCATATAACCATTAACCGAAGCCACTACACCAAAGAAGGCAACCATGATCAATGCCATATGCCGACCGGTAAACTGGCCTGTTTTTTTAGTATCATCAACCTGATCATTCATGGCTCATCTATCCATCTATTTTTTTGGCCGGTAGAAAACTGCCCCATGGGTGGTCTTTTCCGTATTGTTTTTGTTGTGAACAATGAAATTGAACGGATTTTGTTCGACCTTCAGATTTGACGCCTTGGCGCGCACGAAAAGGCGGATGGATTCGAGCCCGTTTGCCGGAACCATCAAAACCACCTCTTTTTGCGCTTCTGTTTGCGCTCCGGCAACCTGCATTTCCAAACCGTCAATACCGTCAACACTTATGATAAATTCTTGCGGCTGGAGCTTTTTGTTTAGTATTTTGACTGTGTATCCATTGCGTATGGAGCCATCAGACAACAGTATGAATATCGGATTGCGATTATGCAGAATATTCACTTCAACCGGATTTCGTATCACCAGCATATAGAGCAAAGACAGCGCGGCAATGATCATGATGGCGGAATAAATTACCGTGCGTGCGTGAATAAACGAGCGCCAGGTGGTTTTTTTGCTTTCACCTTTTAAATTTGCCTCATAATCATTGAGAGTTGAATATGAGATAAGATTTCCCGGCCGCCCGATCTTGTCCATAACGCCATTGCAGGCATCGATACATAACGCGCACGTAATGCATTCCAGTTGCTGACCATCACGAATGTCTATCCCCATGGGACAGACGACCACACACTGGTTACAATCAATACAATCCCCGCTCTGGGCATTCACATCTGATTTTTTCTGATGACGCGAACGCGGCTCTCCGCGCCAGTCATTGTAGGTCACAACCAAAGAGCGTTCATCGAGCATCGCACCTTGAATGCGCGGCCACGGACACATGAAGGTACAGACCTGCTCGCGCATGAAACCGGCAAACAGGTAGGTGATCGACGTCATGACAAATATGGTTGAGTACGCAATGGAAGACGCATTGCCCGTCAGCAGATTTTTTAACAATGTTGGCGCATCGGCAAAATAAAATACCCAGGCACCACCGGTCATCATAGCAATCAACAGCCACAGCACATGCTTGGTTGTCCGCTTGAAAACCTTAGGGACAGACCAGCCGGCCTTGTCCAGCTTGATGCGCGCATTTCGATCGCCTTCAACCCAGCGCTCAATAACCAGAAACAGATCCACCCAAACCGTTTGCGGGCAGGTATAGCCACACCAGGCACGACCCACGGTTGAGGTGACAAGGAACAGCCCGACGCCGGCCATGACCAGCAATCCGGTAATGTAATATAGTTCCTGCGGCCATATAGTGATGAAAAAGAAGTAGAAACGGCCCTGGTCAAGATCAACCAAAATCGCCTGATTTGGTGTAAACTCACCACGATCCCAACGTATCCAGGGCGTGAAATAATAAATCGCCAGCGTGAAAACCATCACCGCCCATTTAAACTGACGAAAGGTGCCGCTGGCGCGCTTGGGAAATATTTTCTCGCGCTTGGAAAAGAGCGCACGGTTTGCCTTGGAGTTGACCGCCTCCACTTCGACACGGTCAACCTGCTTATGGATTGTATTTAAAACTTCCACCATTTGGCTTCATCCGGTTTTATATGGTGTCGACGATATTACTCAGGCGGCAAGTGACAGGAATCTGACAGCCACTGAGCTATTCTCCGCCACCCAGAGCATGCACATAGATTGTCAATTGCTTGATGGTTGCTCCTTCAAGCCGGCCATCCCATGCAGGCATGGCACCGTGTTTTGGTGACGTTACCTGCCTGACGATATCAGCCTTTTTATTACCGTAAAGCCATAGAACATTATTCAGTTGTGGCGCGCCTTGTTCACGGTCACCTTCGCCTTTGGCGCCATGACATGCGACACAATTTTCCGCAAAGATTGCAGCACCCTCCTTGGCATTTTCAATATCATGCTCTCTGTTGGACAGGGATAGAACAAAGTCTGCCACCTGATTTATCTGGGTACGATCGAGAATTTCATCGCGGCCAAAACCGGGCATTTCTGAAAGACGTGTATCGTCATCCTGGTCAAAACGGATACCGTGAGTAATCGTGGTCTTGATATCTTCCAGACTGCCGCCCCACAGCCAGTTATCATCATTGAGGTTGGGATACCCCGGCGCACCGGCAGCGCCCGATCCGTGACACTGGGAGCAGTTGATGGCAAACGCTGATTTGCCACCGGCATAGGCAAACTCGGATAATTCTTTGTC
>CAZJUF010000372.1:0-1660 GCA_964549055.1 uncultured Hyphomicrobiales bacterium
ACACCTTCAACCGCTTCGCGTCACGTCTGGCCCGCAGTCTCGCCCAGATGGTCAATATTATCGATCCCGACGCCATCGTCCTCGGTGGTGGCTTATCCAACATTGACATGATTTACGAAACACTGCCCGAAATCATGCAGCCCTATATTTTCGCCGACCACTTCAAACCGCACCTGTTGAAACCAGAATTTGGCGATGCCAGCGGCGTGCGCGGTGCGGCACATTTATGGCCGTGACGGTCAGTTCTGTGTAATATGGTCACTCAGCAAGGAAACCCAATGTCCGGCGGTGAATTCATCCCCGGTTTTTGCCGGGACTGTCTTAAAGATGCAGGAAAGGTATCGCGCTGCCTGCATTGCGGCAGCCCGCGCCTGTTGCGTCACCGCGAAATTAACGATCTCGCCATTGCCCACATCGATTGTGATGCGTTTTACGCCACAATAGAAAAGCGCGATAATCCGGAATTGAAAGACATGCCCGTGATCATCGGTGGCGGCAAACGCGGCGTTGTCGCAACCGCGTGTTATATCGCCCGCATCCATGGCGTGCACTCGGCCATGCCGATGTTCAAGGCGCTCAAGGTTTGCCCAAATGCAATCGTCATCAAACCAGACATTAAAAAATATGCAAGCGTCGGGCGCGAGGTCAAACAGATGATGCTGAGCCTCACACCTTTTGTGGAATCGATTTCGATAGACGAAGCCTTCCTTGATCTCAACGGCACCGAGCGTCTGCACAAACATCCCCCCGCACGCATTCTGGCGCAATTGGCCGCACGCATTCAAAATGAAATCGGCATCAGCGTTTCGATTGGCCTGTCCTACAACAAATTCCTGGCAAAAATCGCCTCAGACCTGGACAAACCCCTGGGCTTTTCAATCATCGGTCAACAAGAAGCCCAATCCTTCCTCAAACGCCAAAACGTCTCGATCATCTGGGGTGTTGGTGCCGCCCTCAAACGCAAACTCAAATCCCGTGGCATTACAACGATTGCCGATCTTCTCGCCCATGATCAGGCGAGTTTGATAAAACACTATGGCGTCATGGGCAAAAGACTGTACGAACTGGCCCGCGCGCAAGACAACCGCCAGATCAAACCCGGCAGCACCATCAAAAGCGTCAGTGCCGAAACCACCTTTAACACTGACATCAAGGATGCTGCCGAACTTGAGCGCATCCTGTGGCAATTGTGCGAAAAAGTCTCCGCCCGCGCCAAAGCAAAGAACATCGCTGGACGTTGCGCCACCCTGAAACTCAAAACCGCAAATTTCAAATCCCGCACCCGCAGCCGCACTCTTGAGCAGCCTACCCAGTTGGCCGACCGCCTGTTTGACGCGGCAAAAACGCTGCTGAAACCCGAGATAGACGGGACATCCTTCCGCCTCATCGGCATCGGCTTTTCACAGTTGCAAAACAACGCTGAAGCCGATCAGGCCAGCCTGTTCGACCACGACCTCAACAAACGCGCCGACGTCGAACACGCCATGGACACGATAAGGAACAAATTCGGCACCGCCAGCATCGAAAAGGGTATCGGCTTTAAACCGGGCGGTCGATAAAACAACCTCGAAAAGAGGGGCGCAATTGTGTAGAATTGATTCGCACCCGGGCTGAGCGAGGAATAAGCTTTCATGAACAGAGCCGAAAAACGTCGCCAGCA
>CAZJUF010000372.1:1760-3099 GCA_964549055.1 uncultured Hyphomicrobiales bacterium
CTTGGCAATGTTCTCAAAGACCTGGGAAAATTTGATGACGCCGTTTCAAACCAGCAAAAAGCCATCGCCCTCCACCCTGATTTTGTTGAAGCGCACAACAATCTTGGCAACACCTATCAAAATCAGGGGCTACTGGCGGAGGCGGTGGCAAGTTACCAAAAAGCCATCGCCATCAAGCCCGATTATACCGAAGCATACAATAATCTTGGCACTGCCTTCCAAAACCTCGGGCAACTGGAAAATGCCGTAGCAAGTTATCAACAAGCTCTTGTTATCCAGCCCGATTATGCCGAGGCCCACAACAACCTTGGCAACGCCTATAATGGCCTGGGAAAACTGGATGAAGCTGTGGCCAGCTTTCATAAAGCGCTGGCAATTGAGCCTGAATACGCGTTGGCCCACGCCAATCTTGGCAATAGCCTCAAAGATATTGGTAAACGTGAAGAAGCATTCAGGTGTTATCAACGCGCCGTTGCGATCAGCCCGGAGAAGGAAAATCTTTGGGCCGGTTTGTCGGCATCTCTGGAAACCATATCGTTTTCAGCTGTTGATGATACTCTTTGGCCCACACTTCAACAACTGATGGACATGCCGACCGTACGTCCGTCCAACATTGCCATGTCCTTGGCTAGCGCAATTCGCCATTACCCGCGTTTCCAGTCAATTCTCGAAACGACCACCTCCCCCAGTTCACCGGACAACATTGACTATGCCCAGGTAGCACCACAACTGTCCAAAATGCCTCTTTTGCTTGGCCTTATGGCCCTGTGCCCGATCTATGATCTTGAGATAGAGGGCATGTTCAAGGCCCTTCGCCGTTCCATGATTACAGAAACGATTGCAGGAAATGTAGATGAGAACAGCCTGCCGTTTTCAACCGCTCTGGCTCTGCAATGTTTTACCAATGAGTATGTTTTTTGCGAAAGCGATGAAGAAAAAAATCTGGTTGAAGATCTTGAACACCAGATTGCGACATTGGTCGAAAACCAGCAAGAAGTATCCCCCAGCCTCATTGCCGCTCTGGCTGCCTACAGGCCCTTGTATCGCTTCTCCTGGGCGCAGGCGTTGGCCAAATGCAAGTGGTCTGGTGATATTGAACCGGTGATTGAACGGCTTATACTGGAGCCAGACGATGAGCACCAGCGGCGCTCTCAAATTCCCCGGATCACCTCGATCGAAGGTGCCGTGTCTCAATCGGTTCGCGAGCAATATGAGGAAAACCCCTACCCGCGCTGGATTAAAACAGATGTAAAAGAAAAGGGTAGAGCGATTGGATCGATCCTGCAGGCACCGCCACTGCAGTTTGATCTCGGCGATTATACCTCACCACAAAACCCGG
>CAZJUF010000373.1:0-3097 GCA_964549055.1 uncultured Hyphomicrobiales bacterium
AAAAGCCCAAAAATTGACACGAATCTCCTATGAAGAGATGCTTGAGATGGCGTCTTTAGGCGCTAAAGTGTTGCAGACCCGTTCGGTGGAACTTGCCATGGTGCATGGCGTGCGGTTACAGGTGAGATCAAGTTTTGATGATCCTGATGCCGATCAAGGTGATGGCAATACCCAACGCCCGGGTACTCTGGTGTGTGATGAGGAGGAAATTGTGGAACAGCAAGTTGTCAGTGGCATCGCGTATTCAAAAGACGAAGCCAAAGTAACGCTTACCCGGGTGGCTGATAAGCCGGGAATTGCCGCTGCTATTTTCGGACCCTTGGCGCACTCGGATATCAATGTGGATATGATTGTGCAGAATGTTTCAGACGACGGTCGATTTACCGACGTCACCTTCACCGTGCCGATGAGTGATCTTGAGCGCGCCCTTGGTGTTCTGGAATCCTGCAAAACCGAAATAACTTACGAAAAGCTTTCCGGCACCAGTGATGTGGTAAAAATTTCTGTCATTGGCATCGGCATGCGCAGCCACGCTGGCGTTGCGGCCAAAATGTTTCAGGTGCTGGCTGAAAAAGGCATCAACATTCTGGCGATTACAACGTCTGAAATCAAGGTAAGCGTGCTGATTGATGCAGCTTACGCCGAACTGGCCATTCGCACCCTGCATACGGCCTATGATCTGGATGAGGTTTAACCCTGTGTGTATGGTAAAACATCATAAGTTTCGATGTGCATCGGCGATAAAACCGGTGATTCGAAACCATAGGAAGGACACAGGCTGATGGTAAGCTCCGTTGCTGGCCCGCGTGTCCTCCTCCGGCGGTTACGCGAGGTTATGGCGGAGCCGGAAAGTGCACAAAAGCGTCTTGAAAAAGTCTCTGTTGTCATCGCCTCTAACATGGTTGCCGAAGTGTGCTCGGTCTACCTCATGCGACCGGATAATATCCTTGAGCTGTTCGCCTCGGAAGGCCTCAATCCTGACGCCGTTCACAATACTTTTCTAAGTACAGGAGAAGGTCTCGTTGGTCTGATTGCCGCTGAGGCTGAAACCCTCAGCCTGTCAGATGCCCAGGCTCATCCTGCTTTTGCCTATCGTCCCGAAACTGGTGAAGATGCCTTCAATTCATTTCTTGGCGTGCCCATACTCAGGCTCGGGCACACGTTAGGCGTGCTTGTGGTGCAAAACCGCACCCAACGCGCTTACAATGAAGAAGAAGTAGAAGTGCTGCAAACCACCGCCATGGTGCTGGCGGAAATGATTGTTGCCGAAGATATGGCAGCTGCAGTGGTCGCACACGAGCCCCGGTTGGGGGCATCGCTTCAACTCAAAGCCACATCTTTTGCTAAGGGAATTGCTCTTGGCGTCGCCGTATTTCATGAACCGCGCGTCAATGTGGTAAAATTAATTGCTGACAACGCCTCGGTTGAACAGCGCCGTCTCGATGTGGCTATTGCATCGCTGCGCCAGGCCGTCGAAGAAATGATGCACAAGCCCGATGTTGTGCGTGGCGGTGAGCCGCGTGATATTCTCGAAGTCTATCGCATGTATGCCTATGACCGCGGCTGGGTGCAGAAAATTGAAGAGGCTATTTCAACCGGGCTGACAGCTGAAGCAGCCGTTGAGCGGGTGCAAAACGAAACCCTGGCGCGATTGTTGCGCCAGTCTGACCCTTATGTGCGCGACCGCCTGCATGATTTTGATGATCTGACCAACCGCCTGTTGCGCATTTTAGCCGGGCGTTCGGGTACAGCGTCTGCCGAAGATCTACCGGAAAATGCGGTTATTTTTGCACGCAACATGGGACCGGCTGATCTTTTGGATTATGATCGCGATCGCCTGCGCGCGCTCATACTGGAAGAGGGCGGGGCAACCTCCCATGTGGCGATTGTCGCCAGAGCGCTGGAAATCCCCATGGTCGGGCGTGTGGATAATATTCTACAGCTTGTCGATGCCGGTGATCCCGTCATTGTTGACGGTGATATGGGCGAGCTTTATGTCAGGCCATCGCTGGAAATAAGTGAATCCTACACCGAAAAACTGAAATTTATCGAGTTGCGTGAAGCGCAATATGCCAAATTGCGCTTGACCAAAGCCATCACCAAAGATGGATGCGACATAAAGCTCTACATGAATGCCGGTCTGCCGGTTGATATTGACCATCTCGATGCTTCCGGCGCTGATGGTATCGGGCTTTTCAGGACTGAATTTCAGTTTATGATTGCCTCCCGGTTTCCCCGTCTGGATGAGCAAACGGCGGTTTACAGATCGGTTCTTGATGCCGCCAACGGCCAGCGTGTTGTGTTTCGCTCGCTCGATATTGGTGGCGACAAGGTTATTCCCTATATGCGCCAGGCAGAAGAGGAAAACCCCGCTTTGGGCTGGCGCGCCATCCGCATGTCGCTCGACAGACCGGCACTTTTACGCTCCCAGATCAGGGCATTGTTGCGCGCCAGTGGTGGCGGTGAACTCAACTTGATGTTTCCCATGGTCAGCGAAGTTGACGAAGTCATTCGCGCCCGCGCGCTTGTTGACAAGGAGATTGCGTTTTTATCCCGGCACAAATACACTATTCCCTCATCAATCAACATTGGCGTCATGCTGGAAGTACCCTCCTTGATCTGGCACATTCCAGCCCTTGCCCCTTACGTCGATTTTATTTCCGTCGGCAGCAATGATCTGTTGCAGTTCATGTTTGCCAGCGACCGCGCCAGCCCCCGCCTAACCGGTCGCTTCGATAGCTTGAGCCCGTCGTTTTTGAAAATCCTGCGCCAGATCGTAGTGGAGTGTAATGCCCATGATATTCCGCTGTCTTTATGCGGTGAAATGGCCGGCGTTCCGGTGGAAGCCATGGCTCTGATTGCTATTGGTTTTCGCTCGATTTCAATGACGGCATCCTCCATCGGCCCGGTAAAGGAAATGGTTCTTTCTCTCGATGCAGCCGCTCTTGAAGCAGAAATTCTGCCGCGCCTTGATGAGCCGACAAAATCCCTGCGCCCGACAATTGAAGCCTTCGCACTGGCTAACGATATTCCATTTTAAGCGCCTGTTTCTAGGCCAGCCCGCTCCCCCGCCCAACCACTAACATCAATCTCATTT
>CAZJUF010000374.1:0-3045 GCA_964549055.1 uncultured Hyphomicrobiales bacterium
CCACCACCATGCAGGGACAACACTCCCCAGTCGCTCAAATCTCCAAGCGTGGCGATTTCATCCGCACTCAAAACCCGTGTCAGGCTGCCTGATAATGTGCTGCCGATTATATAGCGACGCAACACCCCCAGTTTACCGGCTTCATAATTGGTTGCCAGAATAAGCCTGTCGGTTTTCACCTCCGCACTTTCAAGTTGCAGGGTGAGAGGCGCACCCTTATCAATCTTCAGTACCGCGCTGTTTTGATGCAAGGAAACATTGGCGGGCAAACTGTCGGCAAGACCACGCACCAGAGCAGCTGGTTGCAACAACACGCCATTGGGCACATGAACGCCACGCTGGTAAATGTCCGTGCCCAGGCGCTGTTTCAGCGCGGCACCATCCAGGGGTGTATGGGTAATTTCCAGCGCTTCGAGATAGCGCATAAACTCGGTGCATTCACGCAAGGATCGCTTATCGGCAGCCGTATGGTGAAAACCGCTTGCCCGCCATTGGCACGCAATATCATGCGCGTCCACTTGGCGCTGCAACAGATCAAGACCGTTTTGATTAATGCGGTTTACCCGGCGGTATTCTTCGATCTGGTTTTGTTTAAAACCACCGGTGAAATGACTAACGGCAACGGCAAAACCTGAGTTGCGCCCCGATGCACCCTGCCCGACCAGGCGTGCTTCCAGCAACAGTATTTCATCGTTTGGATGAAGCTCTGCCAGCTTTCGTGCGCATGCCAACCCGGTAACCCCGGCACCGACAACAACCCAGGGTACGCGATGGTTTCCACGCAAGGGCGGTTGGCCCTCACGCTTTTGCAGGAGCTCCGCCCAACCGTGATTATCGGTCTTGAAATCGCTGGAAATTGCCATGAAAAACAATACTCATCTTCGAAAAAAACAAAGAGTATCGCTTGTTTTGTTTTTATTCAAATTCCATTTGCTCAAACACCCGCCCGGCATTACGTTTTGCCAGCTCTTTAAAAGTATCAAGACGGGCATAGGGCGATTGATCAATTTGATAGGCGTCTTGAAGTGTGCCGCCATCTTCAATCAGTTTGCCAATTTTCTTTCGCAGGTATAACAGATAATCGAGTGTATAGCGACGCACCTGGGCCATATTTGTCGGATGCCCGTGGCCAGGAATAACGTAGAGTGCGCCCAGTGCTTCAAAATTCTTCCAGCTTTCAATCCAGTCGACCACAATCGTATCTTCAAATATCGGCAACATGCGTTCGTGAAAGGACATATCACCGGAAATCACCAGCCGTTGTTTGGGCAGCCACACCGCAATATCACCGGGAGAATGAGCAGGCCCAAGCGATCTTACCTCGATGGTGAAATCACCCATGGTGATGACCTTGATGTCTGTCATGGTCTCAGTTGGACCCTGAACAAATGTGCCTTCGGCTTTTTCCTTGTTGTATTTTTTCATACGATCAAGACTGTCGTAACCGCTTTCTTTAAACTCTGCCGCTGCATCTTCGTGGGCGAGAATAGGGACGCCGAGTTTTACCCAGTATGAATTGCCCAGCATCGCATGGCCCTGGCCGTTTTCATTGATGACCATTTTTACCGGTTGATCGGTGATTTTCTTTATTTCGTCATGCAGGGCTTTTGCCAGCAGAAAACTGGAACTTCCGTTGATGACAATGACCCCGTCACCCGTAACAATGAACGACAGGTTGTTGTTATGGCCGGAATTATCGTAGCCCGGAGGAGCGGTTGCACCGGTTGCCGTAAACACGCCGGGAATAACCTCAACCGGCTTGGAATACAGCAGGGATTGCGGGTATTGATCGGGAATTGACTGACTGGCCGTGGCAACAGATGCAGGTGCAATCACAACCACCATCAAAACAAAGAAAAGATAAAAATACCTCATTTACAAAACCCCTTTCGCCTGTTGAAAAAATATCATATAATAAAATTCGAATATGTTAAAGTGATATGTTTCCTGGGAGGGATTTAGACAATGAGTGCATCCGCTTTTCAAATCAATCGCCGTCGTTTTCTGGCCGGCTCTGCGGCCGCAACCGCTGGCACCTTCATGTTGGCGGGCATCGATGCCAGTCCGGCACTGGCCAAATCCGGCATCCCTGAACAGGCATCCGGGTATTATCGTTTCAATATCGGAAATTTTAAATGCGCAAGCCTGAGTGATGGAACACTCAACCTGCCTGCGGAGACTCTGGCCCGCAATTTGCCAAAAGAAAAACTCGAAGCATTTTTGAAGCAATATTATCTGCCGACGGGTACAATCTCCTCTCAAATCAATCTCACACTGATTGATACCGGCGAAAAACTTGTGCTTTTTGATGTCGGCTCAGGACCGAACTTTCAGGATAGTGCCGGTAAATTGCCGGATCTTCTCGAAACAGTCGGCATAGCGCCTGAAGACATTGATGCCGTAGTCATCACCCATGCCCATCCCGATCATGTGTGGGGGCTGATTGATGAATTTGAAGAAGCACCACGCTTTCCAAACGCGCAATATTACATCAATGCGGTGGAATATGATTTTTGGAATTCAGCCGATATTTTGACCAAAATACCTCCACGGATTCATTCGTTCGCACTTGGTGCCCAGCGCAACCTCAAGCCTATAGCTGATCGTATCACTTTCATTAAATCCGGCGAGGAATTCATTACCGGCTTCCAGGCTGTGGATAGCCCCGGCCACACCCCCGGACACATGTCATTTCTGGTGACCTCCAACAACGAAACCTTGCTGGTGACCGGGGACGCACTTACCCATTTTGTCGCCTCACTCCAACACCCACAGTGGCAACCTGCTATTGATTTGGATGGCGACCTGGCTGTTACCAACCGCAAAAAGCTCACAGATATGGCGGCCACAGAGCGCTTGAGAGTTATCGGTTATCATTTCCCCTTCCCCGGCGTGGGAAATATTGGGCGCGAACATAACACTTATCGCTGGATACCGGATGCCTGGAACTGGGGACTATAAGGCGAGGTGTTCGTCTGTAGTTTCTGATTTTCCCGGCCCGAGAATTTTTTCCATGGCATCATTGTCGAGCCAGCCGACGCCATC
>CAZJUF010000375.1:0-3030 GCA_964549055.1 uncultured Hyphomicrobiales bacterium
GTATCATTATCAATACCGCAGGCAACAATGGGGACATGTATGTGTTCGGCTTCAAGCTGGGCAATAAGTTCGGCAATGTTGATGGCAACATCGACCATCAGCAAATCAGCGCCCTTGCCCAGTCGCAATGTTTTAAGCGTGCTTTCAATCGTCTGGGTTTGTGTGACCCTGGCACCTTTGTCCATGGCCATTTTGGTGGCGGTGGAAAGCTGTCCGCTTAATGTACCAACTATGAGTAATCGCATACTTCTGCTCCAATACAAGGTCCGTTGCGCTGAAAAAAAGCGCCTATGCCTCTAATTTGCTTCACCCTTGACGATTTCCGTCATGGTTATGCCCAAACGATCTTCGACCAGCACCACTTCGCCACGGGCAATAAGGCGATTGTTGACGAATATATCGATGGCTTCGCCAACCTTGCGGTCAAGTTCTAAAATGTTGCCTTCTTCAAGCGCCAGCAAATCGCTGACATCCATATAGGTGCGCCCCAGAACGGCTGATACATTCACCGGGATATTGTAGACAGCCTCAAGATCCTTACCGAGTTTGCCGGAGGATGCGTTGGCGCCATCAAGTTCTTTGTCATCTTTTTGCGCCTGATCGGCAGCTGCGTCCGGTGACATGTCGGCAAGCTCCATTCCGGCATTATCTTCTGCGCCGGGGGCTTGTGTCGGGGTTTCGTTATCAGTCATTTTTCGTTTCCTCCGGGTGGCCAGCAGTGCCGGGGCGATTAAAGCCGTTGAAATCTTCCTCACCGGGCATCAATGATGCGTCAATGTATTGATTGGTAATTTCGAATATTCTTTTTTTCACCAGATTCTGGTCTTTAACAATCCCGCCTTTTGCCCACTCGATACGGCAGTCACCCTGGGTAATATCGGGTTGGCCGAGAATGATCAGCTTTCCCTGAAATCCGCGCTCGGCAGCAATGGTATCGAGTTTTTCTCTGGCGACTTCGAGTAATGCTTCATTGAGACGAACAGCAATGTGAGGTGTGTCGGGTAAAAACTCCAAAGCCTCGCTGAAGAGAGTTTCAATTTCATGCATTGGTTCGCGGGCGATGAGAGCTGAGCTGAGAGACCTTGCAATCATATTGGCAAGAACAATGCCTTCTTGTTTGAGTTGCTGACGCTGGGTTTCCAGCTGTGCGGTCAATGCACTGACATTGCTGGCAATGGTTTCAAGTGCTGAAGCTGTTTTTGCTTCCATGGCCGCCATCGTTTCATCTATGCCGGCCTGTCGTCCGCGTTCAAACCCTTCGTTTCTGGCGGCATCGCGTTCGTCTGTTGACCAGAAAGATTTTTCGGCTCGCGATTGAACAGGTGCCAGAGCTGTCTCACTGTCATCGAAAACCGTATCAAATAAAAATTTTGCCATTTCAGCCATATGAATAAATTTACAAAGACCTGATCAATAGACCAGCTCATCATCTCCCTGGCTTTTGGTGATTATCAACTCGCCCTTGGCGGCGAGGTCTTTGGCAATGTTGACCATGCTCATTTGCGCTTCATCAACGTCCTTTAATCTGACAGCGCCCATGACTTCCATATCTTCCTTCAACATTTTGCCCGCACGTTCAGACATGTTTTCGAAAAAGAAATCTCTTAAAGCGTCAGATGCCCCTTTGAGGGAAAGGGCGAGCTGGTCTTTTTCAACACCGCGCAGCAATGTCTGGCAACTTGCGGCATCAAGTTTGCCAAGGTCTTCGAAGGTAAACATCAAGGTTTTGATGCGTTCGGCTGCTTCGCGGTTATTTTCTTCAAGGGCTGCGAGAAAGCGTGCTTCTGTCTGGCGATCAAAATTATTGAATATCTCCGCCATGGTTTCATGGGAGTCTTTGCGGCTGGTTTGCGACAGGTTGGACATGAATTCCTGGCGCAATGTTTGTTCAACCTTATCGAGAACTTCCTTCTGTACCGCCTCCATATTGAGCATGCGGTTGACAACTTCCATTGACAGATCTTCGGGCAGCAGGGTGAGCACACGGGCTGAGTGGTCGGAATTAATTTTGGACAGGATGACGGCAACGGTCTGCGGATATTCATTCTTCAGATAACTTGCCAGAACATTTTCCTGAACGTTGGACAGTTTTTCCCACATGTTGCGACCTGCGGGTCCGCGAATTTCTTCCATTACCAGGTTCACACGTTCTTCCGGCAGGAACTGAGCCAGCAGGCGCTCGGTCGAGTCAAAATTGCCCATGATGGCACCGCTTGAACCCATCTGGGTGACGAAGTTTATGAGCAGTTCATCAACCTGATCGGGATTGATATTGCCCAGGCGCGCCATGGCCAGAGATACATCCTTGATCTCATCTTCATCAAGTTCGTCCCAAATTGGCTGGCCATGAGTTGTGCCTAAGGCAAGCAGTAAAACGGCGGCGCGTTCTTTGCCGTCGATTTCGGTTAAATCCATTGTTGCCTGGAGGGCCTGTTCTACCATGACCTATGCCGCCTCCTGCAACCATTGCCGGATGATGGCGGTAGCTTCCGATGGATTGTGCTTAACCAGTTCGCCGACGCGTTTGACGGTGTTTTCCTGAGCCTGACCGGCTATTTGTGCGATTTCAATAGCGGCAGCGGTTGCGGTTTTTGGAATTGGCGGAGCTTCGAGCTGAGGCACACCGTCCTGATTGGGGATAGGCGTGCCGTCAGGCGCGGTCAACTGCGGGGCAGAACCTGCTTGAGCGCTTGCACCATCACCGCCTTGGCCGCCACCTTCAATTCCTAAGGGTTGATCTTCATTGGGTGTGACGATGCGCCGGATCAACGGGCGCACCACAAACAACAAAACCAGGAGCGAGATCAAGAACAGGGTAACCAACTCACCAATCTGGAAATAATCATCTTTTGTCAGATTGAGAAAACCTTCCGGGGCCGCTTCCAGTTCTTCGGCAACGGGCTCGGGCGCAAAGCGCAGATTGATGACTTCAACTGTATCACCACGGGCTTTGTCATAGCCAATTATGGAGCGTACCAGAGCCGAGATTTTTTCAATTTCTTCCGCCGGTCTTTCGGCATATTGCGACGT
>CAZJUF010000376.1:0-3009 GCA_964549055.1 uncultured Hyphomicrobiales bacterium
GTGAAGGCGGCCGCACTGTTGGTGCTGGCGTCGTTGCCGGGATCATTGAGTAAAGAGTAATTTTGATTAAAGTCTCAGCCAGCATCATGATCCTGGATCGTGGTGCTGGTTGCGGCTTGTTTTGGTAACCAAAAGCTTTGGTCATGTATTTAGGAGTGTAGCTCAATTGGCAGAGCACCGGTCTCCAAAACCGGGGGTTGTGGGTTCGAGTCCCTCCACTCCTGCCAGCAGGTAAGATGCGAACATCGCGCGGAATTGTTTGAAAATCGAGGCAGTGGCTCTTGAGTTTAGATGGTTACGACACAATGTTAGCTGCATTTGAAGAAAACTGAAGTTTTACGGACACAATAAAATGGCAAAAACGAATCCATTTGAATTTTTACAGCAGGTGCGCGCGGAAGCCTCCAAGGTGACCTGGCCAACGCGGCGCGAAACCGTTGTTACCACCGTGATGGTTTTAATCATGGTAACACTCGCCTCGCTGTTTTTTCTAGTGGCCGACAAGGTTCTCAGTTGGGGAGTTGGTCTCGTGTTGGGCATAGGAAGTTAACGTGAGCGTTATTTGATGAGCATGAGATGGTATATTGTGACGGCCTATTCGAATTTCGAAAAGCGCGTTGCTGAATCTATTAAAGAGCAGGCGGATGCTTCCGGCATCGCTGATTTGTTTGAAGAAGTTCTGGTGCCAACCGAAGAAGTGGTTGAAATGCGCCGCGGTCGTCGGGTGACGTCGGAACGGAAATTTTTCCCCGGGTACGTCATGGTGCGGCTTGATTTGACAGATGAAGCCTATCATCTCATCAAGAATACACCCAAAGTCACCGGGTTTTTGGGAACAGAAAGCAAGCCTATTCCGATTTCCGATGAGGAAGCCAATCGCATCCTGCACCAGGTTCAGGAAGGTGTGGAGCGGCCGCGTTCTACCATTTCGTTTGAAATTGGCGAGCAGGTTCGCGTTGCTGATGGACCGTTTGCTTCCTTCAACGGCAGTGTTGAAGAAGTGGATGAAGAAAAAGAACGGCTTAAAGTCGCCGTATCAATTTTTGGCCGGGCAACCCCGGTCGAACTCGAATTTGGCCAGGTCGAAAAGCTCTAGTATTGAGTGCTGGTCGGATGTGGGAGGTCAAGCCGGAATTGCCGCCGGTCTAACTGTACCACGACCCCTTAAATGTAACGCTCAAAAGGGCGCTACGCAAATGAAACGAAAGGGATATTAAATGGCAAAGAAGATTCAGGGCTACTTGAAGCTCCAGGTACCGGCAGGTGCCGCAACACCGTCACCACCAATTGGACCAGCGCTTGGTCAACGTGGCCTCAATATCATGGAATTCTGTAAAGGCTTCAATGCCGCTACGCAGGATATGGATAAGGGCTCACCGGTACCGACCATCATTACGATTTATCAGGATAAGTCGTTCACGTTTGAAACCAAAACACCACCGGCGTCTTACTTTCTCAAGAAAGCTGCCAAGCAGGAAAAAGGCGGATCAACGCCCGGTCGCGAAGTTGGCGGCACGGTTACGATGGCCCAGGTGCGTGAGATTGCCGAATTGAAAATGGTTGATCTTAACGCCAACGATATTGATGCGGCAGCCAAGATTATCGCAGGCTCCGCCCGTTCCATGGGCTACGAGGTTGAAGGATAAGTACAATGGCAAAAGCAGGAAAAAAGATTAGAGCAGCCCGGGCGAATATAGATCGCAAAAAGATCTACTCGCTGGAGGAAGCCGTCAAGTTGATTAAAGACAACACATGCGCAAAATTTGATGAAACATTCGAAATTGCCATGAACCTCGGTGTCGATCCCCGCCATGCCGACCAGATGGTCCGTGGTGTGTGTCAATTGCCAAATGGCTCGGGCCGGACCGTCAAGGTTGCGGTGTTCGCCAGAGATGCAAAGGCGGATGAAGCCAAGGCTGCCGGTGCCGATATTGTCGGTGCTGAAGATCTGGCTGAATTGATCCAGAAGGGCAAAGTGGATTTTGACCGCTGTATTGCCACGCCAGACATGATGGCCGTGGTTGGCAAGCTTGGTAAAATTCTCGGGCCCCGGGGGTTGATGCCAAACCCGCGCGTTGGCACTGTGACGCCAGATGTGGGTGAAGCGGTGAAATCTGCCAAGGGTGGTGCGGTTGAATTTAGAGTTGAAAAATCCGGCATCATTCAGGCCGGCGTTGGCAAAATGAGTTTTTCAGAAGACGATCTGGTTGGTAATATCAGAGCCTTTGGCAGTGCCGTGATGAAGGCAAAGCCGGTTGGCGCCAAGGGAACGTTTGTTAAAAAAGTTGCGCTGAGTTCCACCATGGGACCTGGTGTGAAAGTTGATCCTTCCAGCTTAAACGCTTGAGGGTAAATTGAGTTTTGCCGGATTTCTCAAGTTTGGGATGTCCGGCAATAAGAAACTGGTTGGGCGCTCTGATTTCAGGATTGGGGTGTTGAGCCGGTTTTGACCTGTCCGAGATTGCGGGTGGTTGAAGTTTGTAACAAAACTTCAGCTTTAAGCCATTAAAAGAGGGCCTGCATGAGACAAGGGAAGAAACGGATTTTAGGAAGTGCTTTGAATTATTAAGCGTTTGTGTCCTGACTTTCGGTTTGAACCTCGTATTTTCTTCGATGCGCACTTTTGTGCCGGTCGAAGAAACGGCAGATAAGAGCTGCATTGAGCCAGCCACTTGTCGGCTGGTTGTTTTGCAGCATGGTGTAACCCCCCCGTGGAATATATTTTCCACATAAATTGGAGAGAGCAAGTGGATAGAGCCCAAAAACAAGAGCTCGTTACCTCTCTCAACGGTGTGTTTGCGGATGCAGGCGTTATCGTTGTGAGCCACTACAAAGGCTTGACGGTTTCGGAGATGACTGATCTTCGCTGCCAGATGGCTGAGGCTGGCGCTACTTTAAAAGTAGCCAAAAACAGCCTTGTAAAGATTGCTCTTGAAGGTACACCCGCTAGCGGGATTTCAGACCTGTTTGTCGGCCCGACTGTGATCGCCTTTTCAGACGATCCGGTTG
>CAZJUF010000377.1:0-3000 GCA_964549055.1 uncultured Hyphomicrobiales bacterium
TCAATTCGAATCATTTCAGATAGGCTTATTCTGCAAGCCCATGGCGCGATATATATTTATTACCGGCGGTGTGGTTTCCTCACTAGGAAAAGGGTTGGCTTCGGCAGCTTTGGGCGCGTTGCTCCAGGCGCGGGGTTATACTGTCCGGTTGAGAAAACTTGACCCGTATCTAAACGTTGATCCCGGCACCATGAGCCCCTATCAGCATGGCGAGGTTTTTGTCACCGATGATGGTGCTGAAACTGATCTCGACCTTGGCCATTATGAGCGCTTTACCGACAGGCCGTGCAGTCAGTCGGACAATGTCACCACCGGGCGAATTTATCAGGATATTATCCACAAAGAACGCCGGGGTGATTTTCTCGGCGGCACGGTGCAGGTTATTCCTCATGTCACCGATGCTATTAAGGAATTTTCCCTAAGCGGCAATGATGACGTTGATTTCGTCTTGTGTGAAATTGGCGGAACGGTTGGCGATATCGAAGGCCTGCCGTTTTTTGAAGCCATACGGCAATTGAAAAATGACCTGCCGCGCGGACATTGTATTTATATTCATCTCACCTTGCTGCCCTACATTAAAACAGCTGGTGAAATGAAGACCAAGCCGACGCAGCATTCGGTCAAGGAATTGCGCTCCATTGGCATTCAGCCAGACATATTATTGTGCCGGTGTGACCGCCCCATCCCGGAAGGTGAACGCCGCAAGATCGCATTGTTTTGCAATGTGCGTGAAAGTGCCGTCATTCAGGCTCTCGACGTTGCCAGTATTTACGATGTGCCACTTTCCTACCACGAAGAAGGGCTGGACGGGCAAGTTCTCAAAGCTTTTGACATAGAAGAAAGCGGCACGCTGGACCTGTCCAAATGGCAGCGTATCTCGACACGTGTGCATAATCCCGAAGGCGAGGTGCGCATTGCCGTTGTCGGTAAATACACCGGCATGCTTGATGCGTATAAATCTTTAAGTGAAGCGCTGGTGCACGGTGGCATCGCCAACAAGGTCAAGGTGCATTTCGACTGGATTGAATCCGAAGTTTTTGAACAGGAAGACCCGGCACCGTTCCTCGAAGGCGTCAACGGTATACTGGTGCCTGGTGGATTTGGTGAGCGGGGGGCGGAAGGCAAAATTCTTGCCGCACACTTTGCCCGCACACGTGCCGTGCCTTATTTTGGCATTTGTTTTGGTATGCAGATGGCGGTAATTGAAGCTGCACGCAATCTTGTCGGTATTAAAAATGCAAGTTCGACTGAATTTGGCCCGACCGATGAAGCGGTGGTTGGATTGATGACCGAGTGGGTCAAAGACAATGAACTCGAGGTCCGTAAATTGAGCGGTGATCTTGGCGGGACCATGCGTCTTGGCGCTTATGATGCGGTATTAAGCAAAGACAGCAAAGTGGCCGAAATTTATGGCAGCCAGACAATTTCCGAGCGCCATCGCCACCGTTATGAAGTTAATATGGGGTATGCGGAAAAGCTTGCTCAAAGTGGTATGATTATTTCAGGAAAATCACCGGACGGCGTGTTGCCGGAGATTGTTGAATTACCCGATCACCCGTGGTTTATCGGGGTGCAGTTTCACCCGGAACTAAAATCTCGACCGTTTGACCCCCATCCATTGTTTGCCTCTTTTATTGCCGCAGCGGTTGAGCAAAGCAGACTGGTTTAGGCCATGACACTCGATAGATCAAATGCCCTGAAACGACAGTGGCATTCAATTGCAACATTGGTGCTTGTTGCATTGATGGTTGTTGTGACCGTTTGGCCGGTTCTGGCCAATGAAGATCAGGTTTCGCGCAAACTGGAATCATGGCGACCTCAACTTACCAAGCTGGAAAGCGCTCTTAAACAACCTGATCTCAGTGATGCCGGACTGGCAAAGATTAAAACCCAGTTGGAGGCCATCAGGAAACAGGCACTGGAATTGAAAAATCAGGTTGTCCCGGCGTTAAAAAACCTGGAACAACAGTATAGTCAACTTGGTCCCAAACCTGAGAACGGCGGGGAGGGCGCGGAAATTGCCGTTAAACGCGACGCCCTTGATGAACGCTTGGTATCCTTGCGTGGTCTGGTGAAGCAGCTGGATGTTTTTTCTGTTCGTACCAGCCAGATTGCCGAAACGACTGCAAACCTGCAACGCACCCGGTTTACCAAGCGTGTGCTGACGTCAAACCGGTCTATTCTTAATCCGCGTCTGTGGATTGATGGTGCTGTTCAATTTGAAGCCTTATGGCAACGCGTGGCGCGGACGGTTAATGTATGGCTCGACTCTGTTAGCCTCATTCTTGATTTGAAAACGAGTGCTATTCTTGCCGCCGCGGCTTTGGCAGCCTTGTTTTTCTCGGTTTTTCTACGCCGCAGGCTGGTGCGGTGGCTCGGGCCAAATCTGGACAACCCCATTCCCAGTCACCTTGAGCGGCAATGGCGGGCAATGCGCGGCCCACTGGTCAACTGTTTTTCGGCGCTGTTGACGTTTTTCATTATTGGACATGCGATAAACCTGGCAGGATTTTTGTCCTTGCGGGTGGAACGCCTGTACATCGAAATTGTCTACGCGGTCATGGCCTACGTTTTGATCCGCTCGTTAACCAGCGGAATCCTCGCCCCTGACAAACCACTATGGCGTTTGCCGAATTTGAGTGACAGTGCGGCGCGAACCCTCAAACGCTATATTGATTTAATGGGATTGATATTTGCGCTCGACATGGTTTTTACCTATGTCAGTTCCGCCCTTTTCATGCCGGTTCAATTTACTCAAGCGCAAAGTGCTGTTTCAAGCATAGCTCTTGTGGTGGTGGCCACGCTGGCTTTGACTAATGTAACCAATGTGAGCAAGGACGAACAAGAAGTCACATTGTTGCCCGGACCAGGGCAATTCTTATGGGCAGGAAAGGCCAAAGGCCTGCTGTGGCTGGTCATTCTGGCAACCGGCATTTCGCTGCTTACCGGCCATCTGGCGCTGGGGCTGTTGTTGAGCAAGCAACTGATTGCAACGTCGGT
>CAZJUF010000378.1:0-2999 GCA_964549055.1 uncultured Hyphomicrobiales bacterium
GGGGATTGAATTTATGAAAACGCGAGATTTTTCAGTCTGAAGAAAGTTAAGACTATGAGATTTACAACTGTGTTAGCGGGCGTGACCGTGACCATAATGCTTTTTTCTGGTCTTACCGCCGCAGTCAGCGCCCAAGAGGCAGATCTGGTGTTTAAAAAAAGCACCACCTTCAATTTGCTGACGCCCAACAACAAGCTGGCCACCTACGGAATTGATGATCCGCTGGTGCAAGGGGTTGCCTGTCATTTTACCGTGCCGGAAAAAGGCGGGGTGAAAGGATTTTTTGGGCTGGCGGAAGAACTTTCTGATGCCTCTCTCGCCTGCCGGCAGATCGGACCGGTCACTTTCAAAGGGAAATTCGAGCAGGGCGATGAAATGTTCCGGCAAAGACGCTCGATCTTTTTCAAGAAAATGCGCATTGTGCGCGGCTGTGATACCAAAAGAAATGTTCTGGTCTATCTGATTTACACTGACAAACTGATTGACGGATCACCCAAAAACTCCACGTCCACCGTGCCGATAATGCCGTGGGGCACGACGATTGCGCCCAAATGCGCTGATTTTCTGGAAAAGTAGATTATATATATCAAAGAGGCTGGACTTTGAACGCGTCATACCGGCGAAAGCCGGTATCCAGTGCGACAAGTTCATACCCCGCTTCTGGATACCGGCTTTCGCCGGTATGACGAATGTTAGCTAACATTCAAACGCCAACGCCTTTGGTATTACCAGGTGGTTGGGCGGGGGAGCGGGCTGGCCTGGGAATCAGAAAAAATCCAACAAAAAACCAGACGATCACTCAATTTATCCCCCAAAAGGGTGCAAATCTCGCATTCAGTCTGGTTTTA
This sequence comes from uncultured Hyphomicrobiales bacterium, assembly GCA_964549055.1. Lineage (GTDB taxonomy): Bacteria > Pseudomonadota > Alphaproteobacteria > Rhizobiales > JAJFHR01 > JAJFHR01. The sequence continues at coordinate 849 of CAZJUF010000378.1, forward strand.
AAACCAAGACTGCCTCCAACATAAGTTGAAGGCAGTTGCTTGTTTCGTCTGTTACTCGACGATGGCCAGTTTTTCGGCAGAAGATTTGCCGTTCTGTCCAGCCTGAAGTTCATAAGAAACTTTTTGGCCTTCGTTCAATGTGCTAAGTCCGGCAGCTTCAACAGCTGAAATGTGGACAAAAGCGTCATTTGAACCATCATCAGGCTCAATAAATCCGTAGCCTTTTGTGGGGTTGAACCATTTTACAGTACCAGTAGTCATAGAATTTTCCCCTAACAAGGGAGTTGTGTCCGCGCACCGTAACGTCGTGTTGGTGCGATCGGGGGTAACGTTCACATTGCCAGGGGATAACATGGTAAATCGGCGGACCGCTTAGTCAAGTAACACGAAACAAATGCAACACGTATGAAGTCTATTTAGCTGATGTGGGGCAGATGTCAATAACTTGTGTGAGCAAAAGTGCGTAAAAATCGACCGGTCGACAGCGAAAATCAATTATTTTTTCGCGGATCAATCGGCACAATCGCAGAAATCCCGAGAATTTCCTCCAAAACCCGTGCTCCCTTCAGCACCTGGGCTTCCCCTCTTGCCGGACCGGCCAGTTGCAGGCCAACCGGCAGATTTTCAGCTGTAAAGCCTGCGGGCAGGGAAATAGCCGGGCTGGAGACGATGGTCAGGGCATAGGCAATACCCAGCCATTCGACGTAATTGTCAAACTTGTGGCCATCGCATTCTTCCACAAACCTGTGTTCAATCGGGAATGGGGCAACAATTGTCGCTGGCGATAGCAAAAGATCATATGACTGGAAAAATTCTTTGACGCGATGAAACAGTTTGGTGCGCGCCTGTTGCGCTTTGACGATGTCTTCAGTGGTCAGTTTCTGGCCCCTTTCAATGTTCCAGACAATTTCAGGCTTGAGCTTGTCACGGTGGTTTTTTAACAGATCGGCAAAGCTGATGGCATAATTGAGCGCGCGCAGGGTTTGGAAAATCTCATGGGCATCCTGAAAATCCGGTGTTGCTTCTTCGACAATCACCCCGGCACGTTCAAATTGATGCGCTGCCTCCTCGCAAATTCGCGCCACCTCAGGATCAACAGCCGTAATGCCAAGATCCCTGCTGAAGGCCACTTTTTTGGGCTTTTTGCCCGAATGCAAAGCCGACACAAAGCTTTCGGCAGGTTTTGGCAGCGACATCGGATCGCCCGCATCAATGCCGGTCATGGCATCCAGCATCAGGGCAACATCGCTGACATTGCGCGCCATTGGCCCCTGAACACCAAGGGCATCGTCGATCATGCGAGTGGGCGTTCTGGCAACCCGCCCCGGTGTCGGGCGCAAGCCGACAATGCCACAAAAGCTGGCCGGATTGCGCAATGACCCCCCCATGTCTGAACCATGAGCCACCCAGGCAGTGCCACTGGCCAGAGCCGCTGCCGCCCCGCCCGATGAGCCCGCACAAGAGCGCGTAACATCCCAGGGGTTTAAGGTCGGCCCGAAGACTTCATTGAAAGTGTTGCCGCCCGAACCAAATTCCGGGGTGTTGGATTTTGCATAGATCACACCACCTTCACGCTCCAGCCTTTGCACCACAATGTTGGAAACCTCAGGCACAAAATCAGCGAATATGGGAGAGCCGTAGGTGGTTCTGACACCGGCAACCTCGCTCAGATCCTTGATTGGTACCGGCAGACCAGCCAATACGCCCCGTTCACCAACCGGTTTAGCCATCAGGTCATCGGCGGATTTTCGTGCCCGCTCGAAACACAAAGTCGGCAAGGCATTGATGTCGCCATCAACTTCTCCTATGCGCGCTTCAAGCGCGTCGAGAAGATCATGACAGGAGATTTCTTCTGATTTCAGCAGGTTGACAATCTCGGTTGCGGTTTTGTCTGTCAGGGAGCGGTCAGAGGACATCGGTTTGGTTCTTTCACATTTTTCAGGCTGGAAGATAGTAGGCTAAAATAATTTTAGAAAACAGAGCTTAAGTTCTTTGACATTTCGATTATTTCAAAGGCAATATGAAGTTCATCAAAATTTGCTGGCTAAGGTACCGTTGGTACGCTGGTACCAATGAATTTTACTCATATTTCTATAGCAATCCATTATCAGGAGGAAACTGTGATGGCAAAGTTGAGTAATGCGGCAACCC
>CAZJUF010000379.1:0-2995 GCA_964549055.1 uncultured Hyphomicrobiales bacterium
ATAACGAATTCACCGATCACCGGGATAAACACCAGCATCGACCCGGCAATGATACCGGGAACTGACAGCGGCAGGGTAATCTTGAAAAAAGTCGTCATCGGGCGCGCCCCAAGATCGGCGGAGGCTTCGAGCAATGAGGGATCGAGCTTCACCAGATTGGTAAAAAGCGGCAATATCATAAACGGCAGGTAGGTGTAGACAATGCCGACATAGACGGCAAAATTTGTCTGCATCATGATAATCGGCTCAGATGTTATGCCCACTGACATCAGGATATTATTGATAATACCATTGGTTTTCAAAATGCCGATCCAGGCATAGACCCGCAACAGGAACGATGTCCAGAACGGCAGGATTATCAGCATCAACAAGACATTGCGCCGGCGCTCGGTGGTGCGGGCGATGTAGTACGCCATGGGGTAGGCAATCAGGAGTGCGATCACTGTTGAGAAAAATGCAACCTTGATCGAAGACCAGTAGGCGGAAACATAAAGCGTGTCATCAAGCAGGTAGGCATAGTTGGAAAAAAACAGTTTGACTTGCAGCACGCCTTCGTCGGTCCAGGTGTACAAAGGTGAATAAGGCGGCCTTGCAATAATTGCTTCGGAAAACGAGATTTTGGCGACAACGGCAAAGGGGATGAGGAAAAACACAAACAGCCACCAGAATGGCACGGCGATTACCAGGCTGCGGGCGCGAAAACCCATTCGGCCTAACAGGCGCGTTACGTTGGCTATGAGAGTTGTTGCGTTCATTGCATCAACACTACGCCGGCAGTGTCCTCCCAGCTTAAATAGACTGTTTCATCCCAACTGATATTGTCTTCATCGCGGCGCAACAGATTTGATTTTGTCACACGGATTATAGTGCCGCTCGTAAGCTTGATGCGAAATACCGAGAGGTTGCCCATGTAGGCAATCTCGTCAACTTTGCCTTCGACAAAGTTGTAATTACCTTCCGGTTTGGCACGCGACAGGGTCATTTTCTCCGGGCGGATGGCGAACCAGAGCTTTTGGTTTTCGGTACAACTGACCCCGTGAGCGACATGGATATCGCAATCAGCCTGCTTGCAGCGAATGCGCACATAATTTTCAGCATCATCAACCACACGGCCTTCAAACATATTCACCGAGCCGATAAAATCTGCGACAAAGCGCGATTGCGGGTATTCGTAAATGTCATGGGGCTCGCCGACTTGTACGATTTCGCCCTCATCCATGACACCGATGCGCGTCGACAAGGTCATGGCTTCTTCCTGGTCGTGGGTGACAACAATGAAAGTGACGCCTAAGCTTTCCTGAATATTGATTAATTCGAATTGAGTTTCCTCGCGCAGCTTTTTGTCCAGCGCGCCCAGAGGCTCATCCAGAAGCAGCAGCTTTGGCCGTTTGATTAAAGAGCGTGCAAGTGCCACACGCTGGCGCTGGCCGCCGGAAAGCTGATCGGGTTTTCGGGATGCAAAACCGTCGAGTTGCACCAGTTTGAGCATTTCATTGACGCGATCCTGGGCTTCAGATTTTGCCATGCCATCGCGCATTAATCCGTAGGCCACATTTTTTTCCACGCTCATATGCGGAAACAGGGCATAGGATTGAAACATCATGTTTGTCGGGCGGTCATAGGGCGGCACATTGGCGACATCTTGCCCGTCAATTTCAATGCGGCCGCTGGTTGGGGTTTCAAATCCGGCCAACATGCGCAGCAGGGTTGATTTTCCACAGCCCGAGCCGCCAAGCAGGCAGAATAATTCCTGGCGATAAATATCAAGCGAGATATTGTCGACAGCAGTGAAGTCGCCAAACTTTTTGGTCAGGTTGGAAACGCGAATAAAAGGCTGCTCATTGGGGTCGAGCCAGGGTTTCGCGTTGGATGCTGCGGGTTGTTGATCTTGCATGTGGAAGTCCTCATCAAGCCTGTGGTGGCCGCCACATCTGCACCGGCAGACATGGCGGATAGCTTTTTGTGAACGGGCTTATTTGCCGGTTTTTACTTTTGTCCAAAGCCGGGTGATGACGCGGTCGGTGCGCTTTTTATAGACTTTGGCACCCCATAATTTTGCCTTCACATCATCAGGTGGAAAAATACCGGGATCATCCTTGATGTCCTGTTCAACCATGGGCAGGGAGGCAGCGTTGCCATTGGCATACCAGACGTAATTGGTAATGTCGGCGGTGATCTGGGCATCCATGACAAAATTGATAAAGGTTAAAGCCTCTTCCTTGTGTTTTGAATCAACCGGAATAGCCAGAGTGTCAAACCATTGCAATGCACCTTCTTTGGGAATGCTGTAACCAATTTCAACACCTTTTTTGGCTTCATCGGCGCGGTCGCGAGCCTGAAACACATCGCCGGACCAGCCTATAGATACACAGATATCACCATTGGCGAGATCGGAAATATACTGCGAGGAATGAAAATAGCGCACGAACGGGCGAATTTTCGCCAGCAGGGCGGCGGCCTTTTCAAAATCTTCTTTTTTGGTCGAGCGCGGGTCAAGTCCGAGATAGTTCATGGCAGCGGGAATGACTTCGGTGGGGGCATCGAGCAGGGATATACCGCAGTCCTTGAGCTTGGCGGCATTGGCAGGGTCAAACACTAACGCCCATGAATCCGTTGGTGCCTTGTCGCCAAGACGTTTGGCAACCGCTTTGGTGTTGTAGCCAATGCCCGTGGTGCCCCACAGGTAAATGACGGCGTACTCATTGCCCGGATCAAAGTTTCCCAGCGCCTTCATCAAGCCGGGGTCCATGTTTTTCAGGTTTGGCAATTTGGACTTATCGAGTTTGGCATAAACACCAGCGGCAATCTGGCGCTGGAGAAAATCGGCTGTTGGCACCACAACGTCATAACCTGAGCTGCCCGCAAGCATTTTGGCTTCGAGCACTTCGTTTGAATCATAAACATCATAGGTGACTTTTATGCCGGTTTTTTCTTCAAACTTCTTGATGGTGTCTTCGGCAATGTAGTCTGACCAGTTATAGATATTGAGTGTTTT
>CAZJUF010000380.1:0-2992 GCA_964549055.1 uncultured Hyphomicrobiales bacterium
CAGCCCCCACCGGCCACACCATCCGCATGTTGAAACTGCCCGGCGCATGGTCGGGATTTCTTCAATCAGGCAAGGGCGATGCATCCTGCCTCGGTCCGCTTGCCGGTCTTGAAAAACAGCGCGAGCGCTATGGTGCCGCAGTAGACCGCTTGTCCGATGCCGCCTCCACCCGCCTCATATTGGTGGCGCGCCCACGCCAGTCGGCTTTGCTCGAAGTTGCCCGGACGTCAAAAGAACTGGCCTCAATAGGTATTAAAAACCAGCAACTGGCGATCAACGGCATGATGCCAAAGGAGACATATGGCGATCCGCTGGCCGAAGCTTTGCTGAAGCGCGATCAAGATGCCCTTGCCGCCATGACAGCCGAAGTGGCAGCCCTGCCGTGCACACTATTTGACCTGCGCTCTGAAAACCTTGTGGGCGTTGACGCGCTGAAACGATTTGCCGCTGGCTTGCCCGAAGAAGTTTATACAGCACCGGCAAATAAAGATGATGACCATCAGTTGCCAACGCTTGCCAGCCTTGTCGATGATATCGAGCGCCCCGGCAAAGGGCTTGTGATGTTTATGGGCAAGGGCGGGGTTGGCAAAACAACAATGGCAGCGGCAATTGCCACTGAACTGGCCAGCCGTGGCCACGAGGTTTTGCTGACCACCACGGACCCGGCAGCCCATATCACCGAAACCCTGGCCGGGAACCAAGCCAGATTGACCGTCAGCCGCATTGATCCCGCTGAAGAGACAGCGCGTTATCATGATCATGTGATGGCGACCAAAGGCAAAGGCCTTGATGCCCAGGGACGCGCCATGCTGGAGGAAGATTTGCGCTCACCCTGCACCGAGGAAATAGCTGTCTTTCAGGCGTTTTCCCGCATCATCCGTGAAAGTACGAAACATTTTGTCATCATGGATACAGCCCCCACCGGTCATACGTTGTTATTGCTCGATGCAACCGGTTCTTATCACCGTGACGTGGTTCGTCATGCGGGAGAGACTGCACCGGGCAAACTGGTTACCCCGATGATGCGACTTCAGGACCCGGAGTTGACAAAAATACTGATCGTGACTTTGCCGGAAACAACACCGGTGCTGGAAGCAAGCCATTTGCAGGACGATCTGCGTCGTGCACAGATCGAACCCTGGGCCTGGATCGTCAATTCCAGCCTCGCGGCCGCCTCAACAACCCAGCCCTTGTTGCAGAAACGCGCCAGCTCAGAGCGCCAGCAAATTGCCAAGGTGCAGAAAGAACTTTCAAAACGATATGCCGTGGTGCCAATGCAGGCCAGCGAGCCTGTCGGGGCCAAAAAACTTCGAAATCTGTGTAACGACACCAATGAAATGGCCGCAGCCGAATAACAACCGGGCAGGCCTGATAGCATCTGGAGAAATAGAATTATGCAAAACCAACTCAATATATTTGAAGGCCCCGATGCAATTAAGACGTTTCTTGATCCCGGAAAATTTCCCTATCTGCCACTGGTGGAATTACCTTCAACGTTAAATCCCTATACTGATGACAATGTCCGTATATTCGCCAAACTGATGAACATGCTGCCACTTGGCAATGTCAAGGCAGCGCCTGCCTTCAACATGATTGAAGAAAAATATCTTTCCGGTGAGTTGGAAGGCGTCAACCGCATTGTCGAAAACTCGTCGGGAAATACGGTTTCATCTGTGGCGCTGGTTGCCCGGCATTTCGGTATCAATAATATTCAGTCTTACGTGCCTGCCGAAATCTCCTGGCACAAATTGCTCATGTTGCTGTTTTTCGGCATTGAGCCGATTGTTAATGTGGAGCCTGAAAATCCCGTTGAGGGCGATCCACAAAGCGGTGTTTCCAAGGCCAGGGTAGATGCCTTGGAGGACGGTGTTATCAATCCCGGACAATACCATAATGAAGCCAATCCACGCGCCCACGAAAAATGGACAGCGGAACAAATTTGGCAGCAGACCGGTGGAAATATTGACATATTCTGTGCCGGGTTGGGCACAACAGGAACAATAATCGGAAACTCAAGATCACTGAAATCAAAAAAACCAACGCTGCGTGTTGTCGGCGCCATGCGTGCTCCAGACAATTATGTACCCGGTGTCAGAACCGAAAAGTTGTTGAAGATGGTTGGGTTTGACTGGCGTAAACATGTTGACCAGATTGAACGGGTAAAAACCGCAGAATCCTATCGCCTCAGCCTTGAAATGAGCCGGGCGGGCATCATCGTCGGGCCGAGTTCAGGTCTGGCTCTTGCCGGGTTGTTGCAATATCTTGAAAGGTTAAAAGCGGACAACGGATTTGATGAAATACGCAATGGCAAAACTGGCAACATCACAGTTGTGTTTCCCTGCCCGGATGGGCCGTTGCCTTATCTGGATGAATATTTCAAATACGTTGATCCCACGCATTTTCCGCCCGTTCAAAACGAAGAACTCCTGCTCAATAAACCATGACTTCCAGGAGGCTCAACATGCCCTCCAGATCACGCATTGTGCCGCTCACGCAATGTGGCAGCTGATTGACGGACCACTTCGGAAATTTGCAGGAGCTGTTGGGCAAGCGGGCTTGTCTTGCGCCAGATCATACCAATTGTTCGCGATGGCTGTGGGCTTGCAAAGCGGCTAACAGACACGCAAGCCGAGCCGGTTTCCACCGCGATTGCCATTTCCGGCAGCAATGTAACACCAATGCCCGCCCCAACCATTTGAACAAGTGTCGACAGAGAGCTTGCATCCAACCCTTGTTGCGCCGAATGGATATTGCAGAACGAAAGGGCCTGGTCACGAAAACAGTGGCCTTCTTCAAGTAGAAGCAATCTCATGTCGCGCAGGCTTTCGCGATCGGGCACAGGTTTGCCTTCATCTGCGTCTGGCCGAATTAAAACGAAATTCTCAGAAAACAGAGCAATCTCGCTAAACGACGCTTCAGATACCGGTAAAGCGACAATTGCCGTATCAAGCCTGCCTTCCGCCAGTTCCTGTATCAACTTTGGCGTCAGGGT
>CAZJUF010000381.1:0-2965 GCA_964549055.1 uncultured Hyphomicrobiales bacterium
GGATTATGGGTTTGGTGTGCGAGGGAACTTAGGGTTCTAAATGCTCGCAATCAAGAAAAATTTGCACCCAAGATCGGGTAAAGAACAGAAAAATTCTTATACTTCGTCATTGCCTTTGCCAATATCGGTGCCAAGAAGGCCGGAAACATCGGTATTATCATCATCTTCCGTGTCCAGAAACACATCGCTTGTCTCTGATTCATCATCGTCATCATCGTCATCAGGAATATCAATATCAGCCAGAGCGGCTTCATCGCTATCTTCGATGTCCTCTTCGCCGTCCTGTTCTTCAGCGCCCAATTGGTCGAGGCTCACCACCTCCACTTTTTCAGCTGGCGGGGCTGCCTCAGATTTTGCGGCAACCTTGGGCTTTTCAGCTTTAGCCGCGCGCGAAGGTGGGGCAACATCGGGTTCAAAGCTGGTGCCACATTTGGGACATACACAAGGACTGCGGCCCAGATCATAGTATTTCACCGCACACTCAGGACATTCCCGTTTGGTTCCAAGTTCTGGTTTTGTCACTTTTCCCTCTCATTTTTAACCGAAATCGCGCGGCATCCCTTGCCATGGACAACGCTTGGTGTCAAATACTTCGGACCAAGAAACTCAATTAGTTACTGAACAAAGTCTAAAGGCTCACCGAGGGTGCCAATTTATATGGCTAAATTACTTCCCATTTCTTCCCAAAAATCCGGACCATTGCTTGGCAAACTGCGTGTGCCCAGTGACAAATCAATTTCTCATCGCGCCTTGATACTTGGCACTTCCTGTGTGGGCGAAACATTGGTTTCGAATTTGCTCGAAGCCGAAGATATTATGGCTACCGCTGACGCCATGCGGGCAATGGGGGGTCATATTGAAAAAATCAGCTCCGGCAAGTGGCTGATAAAGGGGGTGGGCACCGGTGGCCTGTGCCAACCGGACCAGCCTCTGGACTTTGGTAATTCGGGAACCGGTGTGCGCCTGTGCCTTGGTCTTGTTGCCAGCCATAATATGACGGTGGCGTTCAGCGGTGATGCTTCTTTGTCAAAACGCCCCATGGGACGCGTTCTCAAGCCGCTGGGCGATATTGGCGCAAGCATCGTCAGCAGCCATGACCACGACCGGTTGCCCCTGTCCTTGAAAGGGGCTGCTGATCCTCTGCCGATTGAATATATCCTTCCCGTGGCCTCTGCACAGGTCAAGTCTGCGATTTTACTGGCCGGGCTCAATACGCCGGGCATTATGACGGTGATCGAACCTGAACCAACGCGAGATCACACCGAGCGCATGCTGAGCTATTTTGGTGCCGAATTGAACATTACGCCCGAGGCCCAGGGGCGCCGGATTGAGCTGACAGGTCAGCCCGAGTTGCGCCCGGGCACACTGAGTGTTCCAGCGGACCCCAGTTCGGCCGCCTTTCCGCTGGTGGCAGCATTGATCATTCCCGGATCAGACATTCTGCTCAAGGATGTCATGTTAAACCCCACCCGTACCGGCCTGATTACAACGCTAAAGGAAATGGGTGCAAAAATAACAATTGTTGATGAGCGCGAAGAAGGCGGTGAGACCATTGGCGATCTTAGAGTTGAGGCAAGTGAGCTCAAAGGTGTACAGGTTCCCAGCTCCAGAGCGCCGAGCATGATAGACGAATACCCGGTGTTGTGTGTGGCGGCAGCCTTTGCTTCAGGTCAAACGCATATGGCCGGGCTTGGTGAGTTGCGGGTCAAGGAGAGCGATCGCCTGGCCGCTATGGCTGCGGGCCTCAAAGCCTGTGGGGTTGAACATGAAGAAAGTGAAGACAGTCTGATTATCTGTGGCAAAGACAGTATACCCGGCGGTGGCACCATAAAAACCCATATGGATCATCGCATTGCCATGGCGTTTTTGATCATGGGGCTTAGAAGCGATAGCCCCATTACCATTGATGACGGCGCAATGATTGCCACCAGCTTTCCAGGTTTCATTGACGAGATGACAGCCCTTGGTGCGACGTTCAAAACGAGAGCAGAATGATTATTGCCATTGACGGCCCTTCAGCGTCGGGAAAAGGCACGCTGGCAAAAAAACTGGCCGAACATTATCAACTTGCCTACCTCGACACCGGTTTGTTGTATCGCAAGGTGGCTTTCGATGTGATTGAAGCCGGTGAAGATCCCGCCAATATTGAAGCGGCGGAAAAAGCAGCACTTGGCCTTGATATGTCGAACGTCGAGGAAAGCCGATTGCGCACCCCTCAGATTGCGGAAGCAGCCTCTATTGTTGCCGCCGAGCCGCGAGTACGCGCGGCAATTTTGCAGTTCCAGAGAAATTTCGCGAAAAATCCTCGCGGTGCTGTTCTTGATGGCCGCGACATAGGCTCTTTTGTCTGCCCCGACGCCGACATTAAACTCTTTGTCTCCGCATCGGCGAAAGTGCGCGCAAAACGTAGGTTTTTGGAACTTGTTGCCGCTGGATATACCGGATCACTCGAAGACGTTCTCGACGATATCGAGGCGCGTGATGCGCGTGATCGCAATCGTCAGACCGCTCCTTTGAAACAAGTGGAAGATGCCTACTTGCTCGATACGTCAAATTTAGATATAGAAACGGCATTCCGAACGGCTGTTGAATGGATCGACAGCAAATAAGCGGGTTTTAAAAGAGTGCGTTATCGATTTGCGTGCTCCTTTCGGCCTGCTTGAGTGATACCGGTCCCTTTGAAAAAACAATCGCTGTTTTGGAATTTTGATTTAATTACCCGAATTCGGGCTGATTGGCATGGTGCTGAACAGGCTGGCTCGGGAAGTCCCATGAGCTTTTTTGACTATTTCATGGGCCGACATTGTATGTAGTGCTGAGGAGCCTTAATGACCGAATTGTCCGCTGCTAGTATGAACCCCACTAGCGAAGATTTTGCAGCTCTCCTGGAAGAGAGCTTTGGCGAAGGATCGCCAAAAGAAGGAAACGTTGTAAAAGGAACGATCATTGCCATTGAAAATGATCT
>CAZJUF010000382.1:0-2962 GCA_964549055.1 uncultured Hyphomicrobiales bacterium
GGTGGTTGGGACGGGGAGCGGGCTGGCTTCAGGACTTTCAGGGCCAAACACCAAGAGGGCTTGCCGCCACCTTCTCAACCGCCTATACAAATGGCCCTTTATCTGGACATTGAAGCTTATGAAATTTACCGGCACCAAAGACTATGTGGCAACAGAAGACCTGCGCATTGCGGTCAATGCCGCGATCACGCTGGAACGCCCGCTGTTGATCAAGGGCGAGCCCGGCACCGGCAAGACTGTGCTTGCCCATGAAGTTGCAACAGCGCTGGGAATACCCCTGCTGGAATGGCACATCAAATCCACCACCAAGGCACAACAGGGCTTATATGAATATGATGCGGTGTCCCGTTTGCGCGACAGTCAGTTAGGTGATGAACGTGTTCACGACATTTCAAACTACATTAAAAAGGGCAAAATGTGGGAGGCCTTCACCTCGCCCGAGCGCCCTATTCTGCTGATCGATGAAATCGACAAGGCTGATATCGAGTTTCCAAATGATCTGTTGCAGGAACTCGATCGCATGGAATTCTTTGTTTATGAAACCGGGCAAACCATCAAGGCGCAACACCGGCCCATTATCATCATTACCTCCAACAATGAAAAAGAGCTGCCTGATGCATTTTTGCGCCGGTGCTTTTTTCACTATATCAAATTTCCCGACACCCAAACCATGACGGAAATTGTCGAAGTACATTTTCCCGGACTAAAAAACCGTCTGGTCAAAGAGGCTTTGAGTGTATTTTATGATTTGCGCGAAGTTCCCGGTGTCAAAAAGAAACCATCAACATCGGAGCTGCTGGACTGGATTAAACTGCTGTTGAATGAAGACATCAGCCCGGAAACATTGCGCGAAAAAAATCCCAAAAACCTGATCCCGCCGCTGCATGGAGCTTTGCTGAAAAACGAACAAGACGTTCAATTGTTCGAACGCATCGCCTTTATGACCCGGCGCGGTCAGCGCTAAAGCTTTTAACAGGCGGGCCAGGTCGATGATAAGTACACGGCAAAATCGCAATGATGTTTGTAGTGGCGATCATGCAGGCCTGCGGCGTCAAAGCTTTCAGCAAACAGCAGCAGCGTTCACCTGGTAATTTTGAAAAAATGAACAAGACATTTTTATAGTTTCTGCATAAGCTGTTTGACGTTATTGGTATTTTATGTCAGTAATGTTGACATAATTTTCACGGAATTGAAATCTTCAACAAATATTTTCTATCGGGAGGAAACAAATGAAAACTTTTTTGAAATATGCACTGGCTGGCACAATGTTGCTGGGATCAGCCATTGTCGCTCAGGCGCAAACAACTATCCGGGTAACGTTGCAGTTGCCGGAAACCCATTCGCTGGGCCAGAACTGGATCGCGTTCAAGAACATCATCGAAAAAGAATCCGGTGGGGACTTAAAACTTGAACTCTTTCCTTCAGCGCAACTTTATAAAGACAAACAGGTTCCTGAAGCTGTGGGCTCCGGTGCCATTGAAGCGGGTTCTGCATTTCTCGGTCGTTTTGCCGGTTCTGTTCCTGCTGTTGAAATCGTCAATCTGCCGTTCTTCTTCCGCGATGAAGCGCATTTGCGTGCAGCGGCTGCCAATGGCTCAACTATGCGCAATATCCTTGATGCCGCCGTGGTTAAAGAAACCGGCGCCAAAGTATTGTGGTGGCAGGCATTTGGCCGCAACGTTTACCTGAACAAAGGCAAACCTATTCGCGTTCCTGCCGATCTTAAAGGCAAAAAGGTCCGCACCTACGGTAAAGTGCTGGGCTGGACGGTTGAAGCTCTGGGCGGCGCGCCAACTATCATGTCAGGCTCGAAGCAGTTTCTGGCCTATCAGCAGGGTGCTGTTGATGTCGGCATGACGGGTGCTTCAGCGGTTAAAAGCCGTAAACTTTTTGAGGTTATGGACAACATGACATTGAGCTATGACAGCGCCATTGAGTTTGTCGCCGTCATGAACAATGATTTCTTCAACTCACTGTCCAAGAAAAACCAGGACATCATCACCAAAGCTGCCGCAACCGTTGAAAAGCAGTTGCGCGATCAGGTCTATGGTGGTGAAGCGGCTGTGGTCAAGGAAGTTGCTGACAAGATCAACGTAGTGACACTGACCAAAGAAGAGCGTGCGCAATGGGTTGATGCGACCAAATCGGTTGTTGAAAAATTCGCTGCCGAGCGCGGTGATGTTGCGGTTCAAGCCATTAAAGCCGCTAACGGTCTTTAATAGACAATAAAATCTATGCGGCTCTTTTTCTTCAATTGTTTGAAAAAGAGCCGCCAGGATTTCTCCCATGATCAAAATCATCGATCAGGTTTCTGAAGCCACCGGCAAGTTGGCCGCCTGGATGTTTTTTCTTGTAGGTGTTTTCATCACCTACGAGGTTTTCATGCGCTATGTGTTTACCGCACCAACCATCTGGGTCGATGAAACCGTTCGCATCATGCAGATCTGGGCAACTTTTCTGGGCAGTGCCTTTGCGCTCAAGCACCGCCAGATGATTGTCATTGATGTGGCTTTTCGCAATCCTCATACTACATCAAGAAAAATCGTCGAAACCTTCGCTTTACTGGTCATCTTGATGTTTTGCGCCGTGGCCACCTGGTATGGATTTGAATTGTGGCTCAAGGCAACGCTGAGGGGTCACACCACCGACAGCTTCCTGGGCACACCAAAATGGCTCACCCACGCCTCAATCTGGATTGGTTTTGGACTTTTGGCGGTGCAGGGAATAGCCGAAATATTCAAGGTGTGGACTGTGGGTGTCGCTGCGACTGACTTAAGCGAGCAAACCCACTAATGGCTGCTTTTATCATCATTGCGGCCCTGCTCGTCCTGCTGTTATTGCGGGTGCCGGTAGCCTTTGCGCTCGGTGGGCTTGGTGTGTTTTTACTGTGGTATTATCCCCTGCCGCTCAATGCCGTGCCCCAGCGCCTGTATGGCACCATGGATTCATTTGAACTTCTGGC
>CAZJUF010000383.1:0-2953 GCA_964549055.1 uncultured Hyphomicrobiales bacterium
GTGAATACTCCACCGGCTAAAGCCGGTGGCTTCAAGTTACGGCTAAAAGCCGGATTGATCGACCGTAAGGCCGATGCCCCCTTCTCCCCTTAAGGGGAGAAGGAGCAAAAACAAACATGCCGCCTAAAGGCGGGAGATTTTAAATCCCCTAGCAAAGACTTTAAAACAAGAGATAATTAAATTCGCGAAGACAGGCGATATTCAATGGGTAGTCGCAGGTCTTCCGGCATGGTCGCAGAAAAAGATATATCCTTAATAGTTGCAATCAATTTTTTATCGATTTTTTTCCGTCCGGTTGATGTCACCAGCACAACCTTACTAACCTGTCCTGTCACATCAACCCAGACATTCGCTCGCACCGAATAGGCGAAGCTTCGTAACTCATCGACCTTCGCCAGTGCATCTTCAATTGCATTCTGTAATTTGCCGGCATAGATTATCTTCGGATCACCGGCTCCACTGAGCAGACCGCGCCCGCCCTTGCGGCCAATCAGTCCAAACGCGTCGCTGCCGGCGCCACCTTCAGCATCCAGGCCTAAATCTCCGGCCGGAGGCAAATCGGGTTTCGGTATCTTGTCCATCGGTTTCGGTTCGGGAATATCAACCTCTTGTTTTACCTTCTGCTCGGGCGGTTTCTCAATTTTTGGCGGCGGAGGTGGCGGTGGAGGTGGCTTGACCAACGTAATTTGCTGTATTTTTCTTTCAGGGGCGTGCCTGTTCCCTTGCATAAAATTTTTAATTAACAGGGTTGCACCGATACCCACCGCAACTACAAAGGCTACGCCCAGTAGTCCAGGCAGACGCTTTTTCCATTGGGGAGACAACATTCGCAGCTACTTGACCAGTTTCTGAGTCACCAGCCCAATCTGAGTGATGTCCAGATGCCCCAGCATATCCAGTACCTGCACAACCAGTTGGTACTGCACCTGTGCATCACCTTTGACAACGACGGGAAGATCCGGATTGACCGCCTTGTACTGGCGTAGCGTCGATTCCAGCTGTTGAAGAGAAACCGGGTAAGTATCCAGATAAATCGTGCCATCGGCAGTAATGGTGATCGCCTTGGTTTGCGATTTGGCAATGCTGGGTGTATCACTGGCCTTGGGAAGATTAACCATAATCCCCTGCACCGTGGCTGTCGTCATGATGATAAATATCACCAATAATACATAGGCCAGATCCAGCATGGGCGTAATGTTGATTTCATCATAAGGTTCATTCTCAGCCTGCATTTTCATTCTGATACTCCTTTATCGTCTAGCTGTGCTGTTCAGCAATCTTGGCGACGAACTCATCCACAAACACATGCATGTCGGCTGAAATATCCTTAATGCGTGAACCCAGATAGTTGTATCCAAACAGGGACGGAATGGCTACCGCCAGACCGGCAACGGTTGCCGCCAGGGCGGCGGCAATCCCCGGGGCAATGGCATTGACATCGACATTGCCCGAAGCGGCAATCGCAGCAAAGGTAATCATCACCCCGACGACGGTTCCCAACAGCCCCAGGAACGGCCCGCCGGAAATGGCGATGGTCAGTAACACCATCAGGCTGTTGATTTTCTGGTTTTCCCTCACCATGCTGGCATCCATGGTGGCACGAATGGCATCGATGGCCTGCGGCGTCAGCGTCAGGGTAGCCACACCGGCGCCAATCGCCCTGGGCATACGGTTATGCATTTCCTGCACGCCCACATGATAAACACGATAAATATTTGAATTTTCGAAATGACTATGCTTGCCTGAGAGCGCCATCAGCAGGGGGGATTCCTGTACTTCATTTTCTTCGTTGCCATCCGCATCAAGATTGTCCACATCACCGGTATCAAGCCCTGTAAATTGCGCAAGAAATGCCCGATTGTCCTTCATGGTGGTGGTGACTACGATGGCCTTGGAAACCATCACGATCACACTAATGGCAAACATAATAATCAGTACAATGATCACTACCCAGCCATCAACCGTGACATTCTGCATGGTCGTCATAAAATAGGAAGGCGCTTCGCCACTGTCCTGCTGCCCATCTTCACCATAGACAAGCACCGTGGAACCGGGACCCTGGCTCTTGACAGCAAACCGAAGCATATCCGGCGTCAAGGCTATTTTTGCGATGTGAAGCTCATCCATTTCACCGGTAAATCCTGATATAGAACCGGGTGATTTGGCACCGGCGTCTGCTTTTGCAGCGGTATCCGCTCCTATGATAATCGGACCCGTCATTTCCGGAATAGTGGTTTCCACATAGGCGGTTTCCGCTCCATCAAGAAACAGTCCCAGTTTGTTGCCTTTAATGACAAGCGCCACATGATGCCATGTTCCTTCCGTCAACGTAGTATTGTGGGCGGTCTCAACCACATTGCCGGTTCCATTGTCCAAACGGGCGTAAATTTTGTCACCCTCGATAGCCAGTTGTAATTTGTTATCAACTTTGTTCGTGACTTTATTACTAGATTGCCGCGAAAAAATAGTAGACTGTTGCGGTTTGTCGATTTTTATCCAGGCGGACATTGACCAGCCTTTTGCCGGATCCATCGTCAGAGAAGGGGTATCGGCAATTTCAAACATACCCGTGCCATTGAACTTGACACCTCCCGCTATCAGAGAAGAGGGGGTTCTTTTTGCAGTGAACACAGTGGAATGATTGGCATAGGCCGTACTGTCCTGAGGCGTTGACGATTCTTTATCGAAATGATAAACCAGCGTATCGCTGACAGGCAGCACGCCACTTCTGTCACCCGCTGCCACCGCTCCCGAATTACCGTAGTACATCCAGATCTTCTGCTTCTTGCTGTTCGCGGCAAGCTTGGGGATCTGCACCCAGATCATAGCCATCTCATTTACGGGATCGAACTTTTCGATATAGTATTTTAATGGCGTAACATCGTCAGCCGCCAGAAAACGAATATCTTCGCCTTTAGGAGAAACGTCGAGGAAATAACCGAAATTGCCCGTA
>CAZJUF010000384.1:0-2950 GCA_964549055.1 uncultured Hyphomicrobiales bacterium
GGTGGCGGCATCAATGGTGCCGCTGTTGCCCGCGATGCTGTCGGTCGCGGCTTCAGTGTCATGCTGGCTGAAGCTGAAGATTATGCCAGTGCGACGTCATCATCATCTTCCAAGCTCATTCATGGTGGCCTGCGTTATCTCGAAACCTATGAATTCGCTCTGGTGCGTGAAAGTCTGCATGAGCGTGAAACCATGCTCAAAATTGCCCCGCATATCTGTTTTCCCTTACGCTTTTTGGTGCCGATAACACGCACGCAAAAACGCCCGGCCTGGATCGTGCGCATTGGATTGATGCTGTATGATTTCCTCTCAGGGGCAAAGTTGCTGGCGCGCAGTGGTGCCTTGTCAAAAGCTCAGGTGGCCGCTTTACCGCGATTGAGAAAAGAGGGCCTTACAGCGGTCTTGCACTACCCTGATTGCTGGATTGATGACGCCCGTCTGGTGCTGTCGACATTGATCGATGCGCGCAGGCGCGGGGCGGATATTCTCAATTACCGCCGGGTTGAAAAAATTACGCAGATTGAAGATGGCTACTCAATTGAACTGGATGAAAGAGGCAGCAAGCGCAACGTTCTTGCCCGCTACGTGGTCAATGCCGCCGGTCCGTGGGCAAACGACGTGCTTGATGTTACGGAAGCGCCTTTTCCACGCTCAGGCCTGCGTTTGGTCAGAGGCAGCCACATTGTGCTTAAAATGCCCGACCCGGTTGAAAATGAGGCCTATACCCTGCAAAGCCGCGATGGCCGCGTGATCTTCACCCTGCCGTGGCTGAACAGCAGATATCTGGTTATCGGTACCACCGATGCACCGCAAAAGGAAAATCCCAGACAGGCCAAATGCAGCGATGAAGAACGCGATTACCTGTTGAAGTCCTACAATCGTTATTTCGCCCATCCCGGAGCTGCCGCCACCAGCGCCGATGTGGTGTGGACCTGGGCCGGGGTGCGCCCGCTCATTGATGATGGTGAAGACAACCCCAGCAAGGTAACGCGCGATAGCCGCCTGGCGGTGCAGAAAAACGGTGCCGGTGCCTTTGTCACCATCTATGGCGGCAAACTGACAACCCACCGCACACTCGGCGAAAAAGTCATGGCCGAATTGGCTGAAAGCGGTGCCGACATAGGCACCTCGTGGACCGCAACCGCCCCGCTTTATGGCGGCAGTCTAAGCCGGGATGCGCTGCAAAAGCTGGCTGATGAGGGTCCCGAAATCGTTGACAAGGACATCCGCCAGCGCTGGGTTTTTACTTATGGGGATGAGGCTCAGGTGCTTTTTGATGCCGTTTTGGCAGACCCGAAAGCCACCAAGGTCATTGCTCCGGGAATTCTGCTTGCCGAATTGCAACATGGTGTTGCTTGTGAAGATGTGTTGACGGCAGAAGATTTTCTCTATCGCCGGACCAAGCTTTTTATTGATCTTGATGAAGCCGGAATAAAAGCTGTCGAAAGCTGGTTTGACGAGCGTTAATACTCTCAACCGAGGCAATCAACGCGACAAAAAATCCAAAAACTGTACCAGAATGCGACAGTTGTTAGCTGTTTGTAAACGTGATCGCTCGAAATTAACGTTATTTTTCAGTGGTTTGTGATCGACAACGGAGCCGGAATTTTAGACATTATTTATAGATCGCGGGTATCATCCACTCCTAAGGGTAACGCTGGGTTGTTAAAACCTTGCGCGTATTGAGTATTTAAGTTGGTGGGGAAAGTATGGATCTCGCAACAATTATTGGCATTATCGTTGCTTTTATAGTGGTGTTGGCCGCCATTTTTACTGGTGGCGATTTCATGACTTTCATCAATATACCTTCCCTGCTTATTGTTTTTGGCGGCGCTATAGCCACGACAGTTTTGCGCTTTCCCCTGACCGGTGTTCTGGGTGCTTTTGCTCTGGGTGGTAAAACTGTTTTTTCCAACAAAAGTTTTGACGCGCGTGAAACAATTGATGAAATGGCGCGGTTGTCTGATGTTATTCGCAAAAACGGACCTCTCGGCCTTGAAGGCGTACCGATCGAGGACGCGTTTCTCGCCAAAGGCATTCAATACATTGCTGATGGTTATGATGCCGAGTTTATCAAAGATACAATGGACCGTGAAAGAGACCTCAATCTCGAGCGCCTTGAAGAAGGTGCACGGGTGTACAAGGCGTTTGGTGATGCAGCGCCTGCCTTTGGCATGATTGGAACTCTTGTGGGTCTGGTGCAGATGTTGAGCACCATGGATGATCCTTCCACCATTGGTCCGTCTATGGCGGTTGCTTTGTTGACGACGCTTTATGGTGCGATGATTTCGAATATGGTTTGCCTGCCCATAGCCGACAAGCTTGCCGCTAAATTCAAGATTGAGGAGTTGAGCCAGAACCTGGCCATTGACGGCATTCTTCAAATCCGTGCCAACAAGAGCCCGGATGTCATCAAGGATGTGCTGGTATCGTACCTTCCGCAAAACCTGCGTGATGAGGTTGCCGAAGCAGCATAGGCAAAATGGCCCACCGGCCGACCCGAAAGACTGAAGACAGATATGGCAAAAAATAAAGCACCGGTTATTGAAGGAGCCCCGATGTGGATCGTGCTGTTTGCCGATCTCATGTCATTGCTGGTGGTGTTTTTCGTGTTGCTGATCTCGTTTTCTAT
Organism: uncultured Hyphomicrobiales bacterium; assembly: GCA_964549055.1. Classification (GTDB taxonomy): domain Bacteria; phylum Pseudomonadota; class Alphaproteobacteria; order Rhizobiales; family JAJFHR01; genus JAJFHR01. Next base: position 2,633 of record CAZJUF010000384.1, read on the forward strand.
TCAGGATGACAAGAAACTTCAGGTGGTTGCCGGTTCCATGCGTGATGCCTTTGGCATTCGAAAAGAGATAAGCAAAGCCGGGATGATTGAACGCGAAGGCTCGCCCGCGCGCGATTACGTCAAAAACGTCTCGGTGCTCGATTCCAAAAACGACACCGACTTTTCCAGCATCCGCAATAACAAGAAAAGTAAACAGGGTTCTGAAGCCAACACTTATGAGATCAAGGAAAACAATGTTGAAACCCCGCGCCAGTTTGCCCTTGCCGCTGCTTCCCTGCGCCAGGCCTGGCAAACAATGCCCGATATTTCTGAAATTTC
>CAZJUF010000385.1:0-2949 GCA_964549055.1 uncultured Hyphomicrobiales bacterium
TAGCCGATGACATTGATTTTGAAATCAAGGGCGCTGAAATGCAGTTTGTTGAAATCGAACTTGATCCCGGCGAAAGCGCCATTGCCGAAGCCGGTGCGATGATGTTCAAACCCCCCAGCGTCACCATGGAAACCGTCTTTGGCGACGGCTCGGACCAATATCAGGGCGGCGGCATTTTTGACAAACTCGTCGGTGCCGGCAAGCGCCTGATTACTGGCGAGAGCCTGTTCACCACTGTCTTCACCCACAATGGCAGCGGCAAGGCCCGCGTTGCTTTTGCCGCCCCTTACGCCGGGCATATTCTGGCCCTCAAGCTGGATGAATATGACAATAAAATCATCTGTCAGAAAGATGCCTTCCTGTGTGCCGCACGCGGCGTTGCCTTGGGCATACATTTCCAGAAGAAAATTCTCACCGGGCTTTTTGGCGGTGAAGGTTTCATCATGCAATCGCTCGAAGGCGACGGCTGGGTGTTCATTCACATGGGCGGCACGGTGGTTGAGCGCGAACTGGCACCTGGCGAAGAACTTCATGTTGATACCGGCTGTGTGGCGGCGATGACGTCATCGGTCGATTTTGATCTTGAGCGCGCCGGTGGTATTAAATCGATGATATTTGGCGGTGAAGGTATGTTTTTCGCCCGCCTCACCGGGCCGGGAAAAGTGTGGATACAAAGCCTGCCGTTTTCGCGGTTGGCCGGTCGCATGCTGGCCGCAGGCCCGGGCGGCAGAGACGTGGGAGAAGGCTCGTTGCTTGGACCGATTGGCGATATAATCGGTGGTAAAAAATTCTAAACTCATAAGGAAAACTTAATGATACTGCATTCCTCCGGCCCCTCACCTTTTGGCCGAAAAGTAAAAATCGCCGCCTATCATCTCGGAGTGATGGACGCGATCACCATCGAGCAAACAGACGTCAACAACCCGGATCCGGATTTTTATGACACAAACCCTCTGGGCAAAATTCCAGCACTCGTTTTAGATGACAAACAGGTGCTTTTTGATTCCCGCGTCATCATTGAATACCTTGACAGTATCGCCACTTCGAACAGGATTTTCATACCCGGTGGCCCCGCAAGGTTCAAAGACCTGACGTTAAGCGCGCTGGCTGACGGCATGATGGATGCAGGTATTTTGCAGGTCTATGAGACCCGCAAGCGCCCGCCCGAAGACCGCAGTCAGGACTGGCTCGATTTTCAGGCCGAAAAAGTTGCCCGCAGCCTCAAAGCCCTCGAAGCTGATACGCCTTCACTGGAAGACGGCATCACCATCGGTCATATAAGTCTGGCCTGCGCGCTTGGATATCTCGACTTCAGGTTTAACGGCGACTGGCGGGCAGACCATCCAAAGCTGGTAAGCTGGCTCGATAGTTTTGCAACTCACGTTCCGGGCTTCGATAAAACCCGCCCGCCTGCGGCCTGACCCCATGCCTCCAGAACTGGTTATTTTTGATTGCGACGGTGTCCTCGTCGACAGTGAGGTTGCGTCCAACCAGGTGTTGGCAGACAATCTCGCTCGTTACGACCTGTCCGTGACTTTAGAGCAGTGTTTGGATCAATTTGTCGGCGGCACCATAGAAGGGGTTAGAACGAAAGCACTGGATATGGGTGCTCAGCTACCACCCGACTGGATTGCCGAAATCTACGAAGAAATCTTTGCTAAACTCAGACAAGGCGTGCCGGTCATAGCCGGAATACCGGAAATTCTTGATAACCTTGATGCCGTCAATATCGCCTATTGTGTCGCTTCAAACGGCAGCGAAGAAAAAATGGCCATCACGCTCGGCCACACCGGTTTGCTGGCAAGGTTTGAAAAATTCATGTTTTCTGCTCACAGCCTCGGCACCGCCAAACCCGACCCGCACATGTTCCTCCACGCCGCCAAAACCTTCAACGTCAACCCCGATGCCTGCATCGTCATTGAAGACAGCACCAGCGGTGCCAAAGCCGCCCGCCGCGCTAACATGAAGTGCTTTGGTTATGCTCCTCACAATGAGGGCCGCAAGCTGCAACAGGAAGGCGCGGAGGTTTTTCATGATATGCGCGAATTGCCAGATCTATTGAATTTGTAGTTCAGGTGCCGTCCATCTGATAACTCACCACTTCAAATTCAACGCCATCACTGTCATCGAAATAAAACCGTCGTCCCGGCTCATAATCCGCATGTGAGTGAGTGGCAAATCCAGCGGCGCCAACACGGGCCTCAACCGCATCAAGATCATCAACCACCACACCAATATGGTTGAGACCGCCGCGGCTGTGATACGTGTCATAGGCAGGCTTTTCCGTATCATTTTCGGCATAAACAGCAAGATAAGTATCGTCCGAGCCCACATGATAAGTCGTCCCGCCGTTCTTGGCATCACCAAACCAGCGAATGTGCCAGTCAAACAGAGTGCACAGCAGGTTAGCCGTTTTCTCAGGATCACTGACGGTGATGTTTACATGTTCCAGGGTAGATGGTGCCATAATGTTTTCCTTTATCAGGTCGGTTTTTCAATACGTTAGAACTTGATCAGGTGACATATGTCAGGAGCAAAATTGACAAATTGATCAAAACATTGTCTCATCGTAATTCCTCAACCTAACTTGAGGTCAAGATATATTTCAAACTTCGTATCGGGAGTATCGACCATGGCTCCACCTGCTATGCTCACCATCGGCCAACTGGCCGCTCGCACCGGTCTGTCAATCTCGGCGATCCGCTATTATGAAACCCAGGGACTGGTGACACCGGGTCGTAACGCCGGTGGCCAGCGACGGTTTCTGCGCTCCGACATTCGTAGATTGTCCTTCGTGCTGATTGCCCAGCAATTTGGCTTCACCATCGCCCAGATATCTGAGCAACTCCAAATGCTGCCCGAAAGAAATGCGCCCAACAAAGATGACTGGGCCCGGATCAGCGAAGGCTTTCGCCAAAAGCTGGATGAAAAAATCGAAACCCTGACCCG
>CAZJUF010000386.1:0-2941 GCA_964549055.1 uncultured Hyphomicrobiales bacterium
AAAGAACGCCAACGCCTGGCGGCTGATTTGCGCAATGCCATTCGCAAAAATGAGCTGGTGGTACACTATCAACCGCAGGTCGATTTGCGCACCGGAAAAATAAACGGTTATGAAGCCCTGGTGCGCTGGCAGCATGATGAACTTGGCATGATTTCACCGTTCCAGTTCATTGGCCTGGCCGAAGAAACCGGGCAGATCAGTGAAATTGGCGAGTGGGTTTTGCGCACCGCGTGCGAATATGCCTGTAAATGGCCCAACAAGGAAAAAATATCGGTTAATCTGTCGCCCATTCAATTCAAGCGTCAGGATGTCAGCACCATGGTAAAAAGGGTGCTGTGGGGTACGGGGCTGGAGCCTGGGCGGCTGGAGCTTGAAATTACCGAAAGTGTGCTCATTCAAAGCACGGATTCAGTCATCATTATTTTGCGCACGCTGGCCGAGATGGGCGTTTCCATTGCCCTTGATGATTTTGGTACCGGATTTTCCAGTCTCAGCTATCTGACAACATTCCCGTTTAATAAAATCAAGATCGACAAATCCTTCATTGATAATCTTGGCAAGGACACTGAAGTTACTGCCATCGTTGCCATGATCGTCGGGCTTGGCCGAAATCTTGATACGGTGATTACGGCAGAAGGAATTGAAGAATTCAGACAACATGAGTTGTTGCGCGCATCGGGCTGTGATCAGGGGCAGGGGTATTTATATGGCAAACCCCAGCCACAGATACTGGTTGAAAACCAGCTTGAAATAATCAAAGTTGCGTAGGTTTTTTCATCCAAGATTTGCCTGTCGGGCAAAGATCATCAGGCTTTGATCAAGCAGGTCGATAATTTCAGTTATCTGATCCTCGGAAGTGATTAAAGGCGGACAGACCATGAAATGATCGCCAATGCGGCCACCACGGGTGCGGCGGGAATAAATGATCAGGCCAAGCTCATAGGCGATTTCCACCAGTTTTTCGTGCGCATTCAGTTCAACCGGTAACGGGGCCATGGTTTTTCTGTCGGCAACCAGCTCGAACGCCTGCAACAACCCCAGACCGCGTACATCGCCGATGAAATCATATTTGTCCATCAACCCCTGAAGACGGGTTTTCAGCACCCTGCCAATAATTTCCGCATTGCCGGTTAGCTGACGGTTTTCCAGCTCATCAAGAACAGCGAGACCGGCTGCACAGGCCAGTGGGTTGCCGGCATAGGTATGCCCATGAATAAATCCACCATCAGCCAGCACCGGCTCGACCACCCGGTCGTCGGCAATCATTGCCCCCAGGGGAACGTAGCCGGACCCCAGTCCTTTGGACAATACGGTGATGTCGGAGTTTAATCTCCAGTGTTCAGCAGCGGTAAAACGGCCAGTGCGTCCTGCACCGGTCATCACTTCATCCAAAATCAGCAATATGCCGTGGGTGTCGCAAATCTCCCTGATACGGGTGTAATAGCTGTCAGGGGCAACCAGAGCTCCGGTGGAGGCTCCGCCCACAGGTTCCATGATAAAGGCCAGACAGGTTTCTGGTCCCTCCGCCAATATTTGTTGCTCCAATAAATTGGCATAATACAAGCCGCGTTCTTCGTGGCTCAGGCTATCCTGATCGAGATAGCAGGTGGGGGCGGCAATTTTGGGCATCTGGCGCAGCATCGGTAAAAATGGGTCTGTCATCAAAGACATGCCGGTAACGCCAAGCGCACCCAGCGTTGAGCCGTGGTAAGAGGGATAACGCGAGATAACTTTGTAGCGGCTTTCCTGGCCGGTTGCTGTGGCCCATTGCCGGGCCAGTTTGAGGGCTGATTCTACTGCTTCGGAGCCGCCGGAAACAAAGAAAACCTTGTTCATGCCTTCGGGAAAATTCGCCGCCAGACGGCTGGCCAGATTTTCTGTGGCGTCATTTTCAAAATGCAGGCGATAGGCAAAGGTTGCACTTTTCATCTGCTTGCGCATGGCATCCAGCACATATTGATTGCTATGACCGAGGTTGGTCGACATCGGACCAGACGAGCCGTCAATATATTTTTTGCCGGTCTTGTCCCATATATAGATACCTTCAGCGCGCTCAATGCGTGGGCGTGAGACTTGCGTGTCGTAAAACAGATTTGAGGGCGGTATTGGATGATTCATAAAAATAACCTCAAGTTTTAATCTTGTATCCGGTTTTAAACACCCACCATACGCCAAACAAACAAAGGCAGAGGAACAGCAGGATGATGCTCAAGCTGACGCCAACGCCGACATCGGCCACCTCGTAAAAACTCCAGCGAAACCCGCTCACCAGATAAAGCACCGGGTTAAACAGTGTCACCGTCTGCCAGAAGGGAGGCAGCATGTTGATGGAATAAAAGCTGCCGCCAAGAAAGGTCAAGGGAGTGATCACCAATAGTGGCACCAGTTGCAGTTTTTCGAAATTTTCGGCCCAGATGCCAATCAGGAAACCAAACAGACTGAAGGTAATGCCGGTTAAAACCAAAAAGACTATCATCCACATCGGATGGGCAATTTCAAAGGTTACAAAAAGGCGCGCGGTTGCCAGAATGATCACCCCGAGCAGGATGGATTTTGTCGCCGCCGCGCCCACGTATCCCAGCACAATTTCAAAAAACGAAAGTGGTGCCGACAGCACTTCATAGATTGCCCCGGTGAATTTCGGGAAAAAAATGCCAAAGGCTGCGTTGGTGACACTCTGGGTCAGCAACATCAACATGATCAGCCCGGGCACAATGAATGCAGCATAGGCGATGCCATCAATACTCTGGATGCGTGAGCCGATGGCTGCGCCAAAAACAATAAAATAAAGCGATGTTGATAAAATAGGGGAAAATACGCTTTGAAAAAGCGTGCGCCACATCCGCAACATTTCAAACTGGTAGATGACTTTTATGGCCTGAAAATTCATGACTGATTAGTCCCTACCAGCGTAACGAAAATATCTTCCAGAGAGCTCTGC
>CAZJUF010000387.1:0-2937 GCA_964549055.1 uncultured Hyphomicrobiales bacterium
TTGCCCATCTGGCCCAACCCGATGAACCCTGGAACGGGAGATGTGGCTGGCATTTAGGTCTTCTTTCGTAGTTTGTGGATAGATCGTGCTTCGCATGGCAGGCTTTCACATCTAGTATGTAAATTCAAACAGTGATTCCTGACCCCGATAATTTTATGAAAGTACATCAGTGAATTCTGACCGTTTCCTGCGGGATAATGCGACGTGGCTGGGTGCTGGTATTTTGCTGACCTTTTCATCCAGTGTTGGTCAGACCTTTTTTATTGCCCTGTTTGCTGAACCGTTGCGGGAGAAGTTTTCTTTGAGCAATGGTGATTGGGGCGGGCTTTACACCTTAGCGACATTTTGTTCAGCTGCGACTTTGCTGGTGATCGGGCGGGTGGCTGACGTGGTGCGGGTGCGCACTTTGGCGATGATTATCTATGGCGGCCTGATTGTGCTGGCGGTGGCTATGGCCAATGTTAACTCGGTGCTTATGCTGGCGGTAATCATCTACGGCTTGCGATTGTGCGGCCAGGGCATGATGACCCATATTGCCATTACCGCCATGGCCCGGTGGTTTGCGCGCAGGCGCGGGCGCGCAGTGGCCATTGCCGGTCTCGGTGTCAGTTTTGGTGAAGGTTTTATTCCCGTGGTGGCGGTGAGCGTCATAGGTTTTGTCGGCTGGCAGGACACCTGGCTGGCGGCGGCTGTTGTTTTGGGCGTGATATTGGCACCAGCCGTGTTTTTCATGTTGCGGCACGAGCGTAAACCCGGTGTTGACGATGCTGATCACAGCAATGCCGGTATGGGAATGCGTCACTGGACGCGGGGGCAGGTGTTGAAGCACTGGTTTTTCTGGGCGCTGATACCGGGCATGATGATCCCGTCTTTTACCACTACTGCTCTTTTCTTCCATCAGGCCTATATTGTTGCCGACAAAGGCTGGCTGCTGAGTGATTATGTTTTAACATTTCCGGTTTTTTCCGGCTGTGTTTTGTTGTTTTCTTTTATCTCAGGCCTGGCAGTGGACCGGTTTGGGTGCTTGCGAATATTGCCAGTCTATCTTTTGCCCCTGTCCGGCAGCCTGATTGTTTTAGGGGTGGCCGGTCCAATTTCAATTGCCTATCTCTATATGGGGCTGATGGGCGCAACCTCCGGTATCGCTGGCACCTTGCTCGGGACCTTGTGGGCGGAAATATATGGAACCAGAAACCTCGGTGCCATCAGAGCGCTGGCTATTGCGGTTATGGTTCTGGGAACGGCGCTTGGACCGGGCGTAATGGGCGCGCTGATTGATTGGGGGATTAGCGTAAAGACCCAGGTTTTCTGGATGGCGGCTTATACAACTGCAATATCAGTGGCGTTTTTCTTTATTGCCCGAAAGATCGGAATTGAGCGCCGTGGGGCGTGAGTTATTTTGAACACGCCCAGGCACGAACGCGGCAGTTGTAGGAATTTCGCTGGCAAAATCGCAAGGCCAATCTTATCGCCTGGTTTTTGCTATTGGCATATCCCCAGCCCCAGCCATTATCCGGGCCTGCCGCAATCGCACCACAGCTGTTGTAAAATGTCTTGATTACGGTGCAATCTCCCTGGCATCCACGATTGACCTTGCGCCAGGCCAGACGTTGTGACCTGTAACTATGGGAAAACCCGTAGGCGCCACCGGGACCAAAACCAACGGCTCCCCAACAGCGCTGGTAACCGCAATGGCGGGCGTCTGCCTGGTTGACCGGAAACATAAACAGGAATCCAAGTACGACAGCTGCCAACAAAAAAGATTTTTTGAACATGTCGTGTCCCTCTTTGCTATTGGATGTTTATCGTAGCACATGAGCCCGGTTTTGCACATGTGGGCATTTCAATGCTATCGCACTTAAGGCAAATAGGTTAGGTTGAACCCATTCCGAGGGGTGTTCTTGTTTTGGAACTGAGATGCCGTGAGTTTGACGGTGAACCCTAAAAACCTGATCCGGGTCATGCTGGCGGAGGGACGGAAACCCTTGACCATACATGCTTCGGATTTCCTGTTGTGCAAGATTAGGAGATCCACATGAATATTCACAAACCAACCGACATTCTGGCTGATTTGGAAGTCACGACCGGTGCTTTGCCGGGCTCAAAAAAAGTCTACACCACAAGCACTCACGATGCTGATGTGCGCGTGCCGCACCGGGAGATATTCGTCCATCCTTCTTCCGGCGATGACCCTTTGCGGATCTATGACACATCGGGGGTCTATACCGATGATGACTATACGATCGATCTGGAAAAAGGCCTGCCGAGAATGCGGGAAAAATGGGTTTTGGAACGTGGCGATGTTGAAGCCTATGAAGGCCGCCAAATCAAGCTTGAAGACAATGGTGTGGTCGGTGACAAACACCGGGAGCGCGATTTCCCGGTCAGGCACAAACCTCTGCGCGGTAAAGAGGGCGAAGCTGTTACCCAGCTTGAATATGCGCGCAAGGGCATCATCACCAAGGAGATGATCTATATTGCCGAGCGCGAAAATATGGGACGCAAACAGGCGGTTGAAAAGGCGGCTCAACGTGTTGCCGACGGCGAAAGCTTTGGTGCGGAAATTCCTGAATTTGTAACGCCTGAATTCGTGCGCTCGGAAGTTGCGCGCGGGCGTGCTGTTATACCGCTCAATATCAACCACCCGGAATCCGAGCCGATGATTATCGGGCGTAATTTCCTGGTTAAAATCAATGCCAATATTGGTAATTCGGCGGTAACATCAAGCGTTGCCGAAGAAGTTGACAAGATGGTGTGGGCGACGCGCTGGGGTGCGGATACGGTGATGGACCTGTCGACCGGTCGTAATATCCACACCACACGCGAATGGATCATTCGCAATTCGTCCGTTCCCATTGGCACGGTGCCGATGTATCAGGCGCTGGAAAAATGCGATGGTGATCCAACAGCACTCACCTGGGAGCTCTATCGCGATAC
>CAZJUF010000388.1:0-2936 GCA_964549055.1 uncultured Hyphomicrobiales bacterium
GCTGATTGGGAGCGACAGGAAAAATTTATTGATCTTGAGGCCATGTATACGACCAAGGTTGCCAACACCGCGATTGATCATATTGCTCCCAACCCTGAGGCTGTGATTTCCGAGATTACGGATTATGCCGGATCAGACCTTCTGTGTTACCGGGCACTGGAGCCTGAGGAGCTGGTGAAGCGTCAAATTGAAAGCTGGGATCCCGTGCTGGACTGGCTTGATAAAACCCATGGCTTACGCCTTTTGTGTATCGGCGGTATCATGCACCAGCCGCAACCGGTGGAGGCGCTTGAGACGCTTGGGGAAATTTTGCGCAAACGCTCTGCCCTGAGACTGGCAGCCATGCATAATTTAACCACCCTGACAGGGTCTGCCGTTTTGGCATTTGCTGTTGGTGACGGTCATCTTGATGCAAAAAAAGCCTGGGACTGCGTCCATGTAGACGAAGACTGGCAGATTGAGCAATGGGGCCATGACGAAGATGCCGCAGCTCACCGGGCGCGACGCTGGCTCGAAATGGAAAAGACCGCCACTTTGCTGTCGTTTCTGTAGAGCATTCAAACCGCTTGCCAAATGGCTGGAATTGCCCACATAGTGATTGCGGACAGGGGCGGCAAGTGCTCACTTTCATTTCATTTCAAGATTGGTATCGGGCTGATGAAACGGTTTGGTGTGTTGGCAATTTTATTGGCGATGGGTATCGTCTGGGGGGCGACAATCCCTCTTACCAAAATTGTTGTTTCCACCGGCTACCAGCCGCTTGGGTTGATTTTCTGGCAATTGATTTTTACCACCATCGTGCTTACGCCAATAGTCCTTGTGCGCCGGTTGAAATTTGGACCCGCCAAACAATCAACTCTGAACCTGCAGACGTTGGTGTTTTTTCTGGTGATTGTCCTGCTGGGGACCTTGATCCCCAACAGCTTTTCCTATTTCTCAGCTGCCCAACTGCCAGCCGGTGTGATGTCCATAGTGATTGCCTCTGTGCCGATGTTTGCCCTGATTATCGCGCTGGCACTGGGAATTGAAAAACCTGCCGCAATTCGCATCATTGGTGTTCTGTCCGGTGCAGCGGCGGTGGTTTTACTCATCGGTCCCAAAACCAGTCTGCCGGACCCTGAAAAAGCCATCTACGTTTTGGTGGCCCTGCTGGCACCGGTCAGTTATGGCTTTGAAGGCAGCTATATAGCTTTGCGCGCACCCAAACAGCTTGACCCGGCGATGACCTTGCTGGGCGCTTCGGTTCTGGGCATTTTTATCGTTGCCCCCCTGGCATACTTCTCCGGCAGCTGGGTTGATTTGAATATAGAATGGCAGGCGCCGGAATGGTCGCTTTTGGCATCCTCAGTGATGCATACGTTTGCCTATACCGGATACATCTGGCTGGTGGGTGTTGCCGGTGTGGTGTTTTCCAGTCAAATTGCCTATGTGGTAACTATTGCCGGTGTTTTGATCAGTGCTGTGGCTCTCAATGAAACCTATTCCATCTGGGTGTGGGCGGCATTGGCGCTTATGTTGATGGGAATGGCACTTGTGCAGCCGCGCCAAATAATCTTGCAACCCGTGAAAGAATAAAATGACCAAATTAGAGTATTTCTATTCCGCGCATTCTTCTTATTCATATTTTGGCTCGGCAGAGTTAATGCGAATTGCTGATGCTGCCAATTGCCCGATCATTCATAAACCTTTTGATTTGCGCAAGACCACCGAGGTGACAGGACCGGGACCAATCAGCGGGCGCACACCCCAGCGCAGCGCCTATTTTTATGGCCGCGAAATGGAACGCTGGGCGCAATGGCGCAATATTGCGTTGATGACAACAAGACCCACGCATCATGATAATGATATGACCCTGGTAAACTGCATGCTGATTGCCGGGCAGGAGCGCGGAGTTAATGTTGACCAACTGGCGCATTGCCTGTTGCAGGGACATTGGGTGGATGATGCCGATCTTGCCGATAGTGAAACATTGATCGAGATAGGAAAAAAAGCAGGCATTGACCCCGAACCCTTGCTCACTGATGCAGCTTTGCCGGAAGTTCAGGCAATCTATGATGCCAATACACAAGAGGCGATAGAGCGTTCGGTGTTTGGTGCACCGACATATTTTGTCGATGGTGATATGTTCTTTGGTCAGGACCGATTGATGATGGTTGAGCGTGCTCTAACAACACCGTTTGAGGGCACGTGGCCGCGGGCATAAAAACCGCCGGATTCGCAAACCCTTCCCTTTTGCCTCAACCTTCGTGTATAAGACTGGAATTATGGCTGGAAACTGTTTCAGCTGCGTATGTAACACTTTTGTAATCAAGGCGTTAAGTAATGGCTAAATCCTGGTCTCCAGACAGTTGGCGCGGCCTCCCGATCCTTCAGGTGCCGCATTATGAAGATAAAACAGCTCTCGAAAATGCTGAAGCTGAACTGGCAACATTTCCGCCGCTGGTATTTGCCGGTGAAGTTCGCAAACTGACAGCGAATTTGGGTGAAGTTGCTCAAGGGCGGGGTTTTTTGCTCCAGGGTGGCGATTGTGCAGAAAGCTTTGCCGAGCATAACGCCGATAACATTCGTGATTTTTTCAAAGTGTTTTTGCAGATGGCCGTGGTTTTGACTTTTGCGGCATCATCGCCGGTGGTCAAACTGGGGCGGATTGCCGGTCAGTTTGCCAAGCCGCGTTCATCTGATAATGAAACGCTGGGTGATGTAACCCTGCCGAGTTACCGGGGTGATATTATCAATGGTATGGGCTTTACGCCAGAAGCACGCATTCCCGACCCGGAACGGCAGATAAAGGCCTACCGTCAGGCTGCGGCAACCTTAAATCTGTTGCGGGCATTTTCGCAAGGTGGCTATGCCAATCTTGACCATGTGCATCAATGGACAGTGGGATTTTTGGCCGAAACACCGGCAGGCGAGCGCTATAGCGAACTGGCTGACAG
>CAZJUF010000389.1:0-2914 GCA_964549055.1 uncultured Hyphomicrobiales bacterium
CGTAAGCAGAGGCACTGCTCCACGGCGCATACCACGTCCGTCCCATGCCTTCGCCGGTCGAACGCGGCTTGAAGATGTGGGAGGCACCACCGGCACAGACGATAACGGCCTTGCCGCGGAAGACATGAAAATCTCCGGTGCGCACGTTAAACCCGACAGCTCCGGCAACCCGGTTCTCTTTGTTTTTATCCATCAAAAGATGGGTGATCATAATGCGGTTATAAACCTCAGTGGCCGCTTTCCGCGCAGCTTCGGCAACAATCGGTTTGTAACTTTCACCGTGGATCATGATCTGCCACTTGCCCTCACGCAAATAGCGCCCGGTTTCAGGGTCCTTCATGAACGGAAGACCCCATTCTTCGAACTTGTGCACGGTGGCATCGACGTGACGGGCGATATCATAGCCAAGATCTTCACGCACCAACCCCATGAGGTCGTTGCGGGCATAGCGCACATGATCTTCAGGCTTGTTCTCATCCCACTGCATGCCCATGTAGCAATTAATGGCATAAAGTCCCTGAGCGACCGCGCCACTACGTTCAATATTGGCTTTTTCGACACAGACAACTTTCAGGTCTCGCCCCCAGTATCTGGCTTCATACGTCGCCCCGCAACCGGCCATACCGCCGCCGATAACAAGAACATCTGAATCGACAAAAATTGTTTTTCTTTTTGAAAACTTAACCATTACTACAGCCCTTTCCTGAAGCCTTCTTTGAGTTGATCGCGCTTCAGCGCGGGTAATCCCCCCTCGATATTGAGAGCGTCAGGTTCATGCGCGAGTTCCTGGGAATTCAGATCATCAGAACCGGGCACCGGATATTCAGCCGGGCCTTTAATAGACCCCCATGGCGTGGTTCTGATCGGAGAAACGAAATTCTTTTCGCGACCATCCCTGAATATAATCTTCCACGAAACCGTGCCCTTGTCCTCTTCGCGCAACACCCGCACACTGTGGCCCATGGGCGCAAATTCAGCATAGCCGCGCACATCAATGGCATTTTGCGGACACGCCTTGACGCACGAATAACATTCCCAGCAAAAATTGGGCTCAATATTGTAGGCCCGGCGATAGGTGGGATCAATGTGCATAATATCGGAGGGACAAATATCAACGCAATGTCCGCAGCCGTCGCAACTGGTCATATAAACAAATGTAGGCATGATGTTACAGTCTCTTTTTTTCGAGGATCACTGGTTAGGAAAATTAATAATTTTGCGGCTGCCGACGCGCACTGCCGTATTTTTCGGGACTGTCAGCGGGCGGCGGCAGATTTCTCCTTGAACCGTTGGCGTTTTCCACCCGTTTCTGGAAGGCGGCTGCGGGTTTGAAAAACATATGCGAAAATTTGGACCACGGGATCGATCCAAATAACACCGTGGTGGCCAGAAGATAAAGGCCGAGGAAAACGTTTGACCAGGCACCATCACCACTGATGGCCCAGATCAGGCCAAGCGTCACGCTGACCAGCAGCGATACGATGAACAAATCAGCACGTATCAGGCGAAACGGTGAATTGCCCTCTGAGGCAACATCGACCCGGATGAAAAACCAGAACCAGTAGCCACCGACGCACACCATCAAAGCACCGAGATACCAGAGCAGCGGCAGAATGGCCGGCGCCGGAGTGGCAGGAGTTGGATAGGCAAAAACCATGATGATGGTTGTGATGACATAGGCGACAAAGCCATACATGGTCAAAAGATGGGCAATCCGGCGGTGCGGGTTGCAGAATTCACCCGACGTCAATCCTTCCACCACAGCGGTCTTGACAGCGAGAGAGATCTTCTCGCCGCTGCCGACCTGTCGTGTTGCTCTTTTTTTGGATTTTTGCGCCGCACGGAAAAAATACGTCGCACTCTTTTTGTGAATAACATCAAAAATCGTACCGCCTGCGACCAACAAAATCATAACGACAATGTAGGTCTGCATAATGGCAGGTGATATGAACGCCGAAAGTTCGGCGAACGGATTGCTGGTAAGCATTAGTCGACAACCCCCTTGTAAAGCTTTGGTCCAGACCTCAGACTAGCCCAATGGATGCCGGACGTCCATACCGGCAACTCAAGATTATTTCCACATTTCAGGAGAAAGAAAGATTTTTACAGAAAATTTTGATCATGCTAAGAAAACGTTTTCAGAAACCTCTTGAGTCGTCCGGGCTTTCAATTTTTTTTCAAGGGCAACAGATTTGAAAATTCTCGCTTTTAGTGATCTTCACCGCGATGTGGAGGCAGCTGATAAAATTGTTGCCGCCAGTGCAGATGCCGATATTCTGGTGGGTGCCGGAGATTTTGCCACACGTGGCCAGGGCGCCGCCGAAATCATTCAAATCCTGCGAAGAGCCGGCACGCCGACGGTTCTGGTTTCGGGAAATCACGACAACTCCAAAGAACTGCGCAAGCTGTGTTCGGATTGGTCTGATGGCTATCTGCTCAACGCTCAACCGGTCACACTTGCCAACATCACATTCTTTGGCCTTGGCGGCGAAATTCCACAACGCAACTTCGCTGAATGGAACGAAGCCGTGAGCGAGGAAGATGCATCAAAGGCACTGGCAGATTGCCCGGACAACGCCGTTCTCATCACTCATATGCCACCGTTTGGCTATGCTGACTTACAAAGGGACGGCAGCCACGACGGCAGCAAATCGATTACCGCAGCAATTGAAAAAATCCAGCCCATCCTTCATTTTTGTGGCCACATTCACAGCGCCTGGGGCATGTCCGGAAAAATCGGCACAACATCAATTCACAACCTTGGCCCAACAGCAAACTGGTTCGAGCTGTGAATTCCCCATAACCGCAGAAACTCCCCTTGCGCCCTCCCCTGACTAATCGTAAGTTGCGCCAACAACAAAGCACCCGTAGCTCAGCTGGATAGAGCGCTGCCCTCCGAAGGCAGAGGTCACAG
>CAZJUF010000390.1:0-2913 GCA_964549055.1 uncultured Hyphomicrobiales bacterium
ACAAAATTGGCCGACCGGGCAATGTCCTCACCCGAGTCGACCAAGGTGCCGTCCCAGTCAAATATTAGTAGTGGAAAAGGTTTCATTTTTCAGTTTAGTTTTGATAATAATGTTTCAAGGTCTTCGCTTAATGCGGCGTCTATTGTTATAGGGTCGGCAAGCGGTAAATACAACTGTTTAGCGTGCAGAAAAAGGCGTTTTAACCCAAGTTCTCGAAAATGACGATTTGCCGCTTTGCTACCATATTTGCTATCACCTAATATTGGAAAACCAGCGTGCTCGGCATGGACACGAATCTGGTGGGTGCGGCCGGTTTCGATGGTGATCTTCATCAGCGTGCAAATATTGGATGGGTCAGCATCGAATATTTGTAACGGCTCGAAGTGACTGATTGCCCGATCACCGGTTTTATCGACCTGCATAATGTGTTCGCCGCCACGTTTTATTTTACTGATACCGATATCAATGGTTTGTTTTTTACCACTCCAGTAGCCTGCGAGTAGAGCAGTATAGGTTTTTTCGATGTACACCGTTTTTTCATGACGCAGTAGTTCATGTAATTCAGCGAGTATTTGACGGTTTTTGGCCAGTAGTAAACAACCGCTGGTCTCACGATCTAAACGATGTACCAGTTCAAGCGGTTGTTCGGGATCTATCTTCCGAAACGCTTCAATCACGCCAAATCGTAATCCACTGCCTTTATGTACGGCGATACCCGAAGGTTTGTTGATGGCAATAATATCGTTGTTCTCGAAGATAATCGCTTGTTTTAGCTGCTTGATAACACTGTCTGGAATGGTAAATTCCTGCTCTTCATTGATGTGAACAGGCGGAATGCGCAAGATATCGCCGGCTTGTAACTTGTAATGCGCTTTTTTCCGACCGCTGTTCACTCTGACCTGGCCACTACGTAAAAGCCGATAAATATGACTTCTGGGGACGCCTTTCAGGTGTTTGAGCAGAAAATTATCAATACGTTGGCCCGCTTGTGCCTCGCTAATGGTGACCTGACTGACGTTATTCTGGTTTATTTGCATAGTGAGCTAAGTTTCTGATAAATATGGTTGACCGCGGGTGCGCATTTTGACAGACTTGGTGGCTTAAATGCCAGTATTAGATTTTTTAGTTGTATGAGCAGCCTTCAGTGGTTACATCATGTACTGATGCATTTGACAGGATGAAGCTGAAAAAACGTGCCGATAACAAAAATAACACGTATATATAAAGGACTACATACTTGATGAACGGTCATCAAGGCAGCCAAGTTGCTGCATAATCGCTGAAATTAACCACCAGAATCTATTGTTTCGTTACATTTTAAGGAACTTTAAGGATTGTTGGTTAGGTCAGGCAAACTGATTTTAGGTGTTTGAAGTAGCGGCGCAGGCCGTAAGAGCAAATACAACAACCCATAAATAAAAACTATTTATTAATGATTTTCCCGTTATTGAACGCTAACCACGCCATAACTCTGTCAGAGCCGGTCTCACTCGAGCTAACATTATTAATGTTGCTGATGTTTGCCTGTTTCTGTGCATTTATGTCTATGGAAAGACGATTTTTCGCAAGCAGCCAGGAAGGCGAAACGAAGCAGTATGTAGCGCGTTTATTGCCATTTTTTAATGTGCAAAACGCTCTGCTGGCGCGTGTAGAAAGTATCAGTACGGGGCCAACAACAGGTTTAACTGCAAATGAAAAGAATTCTTATCAACGCAGTCCAGAAAGAAGAAGTTCGAGTGGCGATGGTCGATGGCCAGCAACTCTACGATCTGGACGTGGAAGTCCCATCCCGGGAACAGAAAAAATCCAACGTATACAAAGGTAAAATTACCCGCGTAGAACCAAGCCTCGAGGCTTGTTTTGTTGACTACGGTGCGGAACGCCATGGATTTTTGCCTTTCAAAGAAGTGTCACGCATGTACTTCACCGAAGAAGCACAGAAAGCATCTGGTCGTCCCGATATTCGTACCGCTATTAAAGAAGGCCAGGAAGTTGTCATTCAAGTGGAAAAAGAAGAGCGTGGCAATAAGGGTGCGGCACTAACAACATTTATTAGTCTGGCTGGGCGCTACCTTGTGCTGATGCCAAATAATCCTCGTGCTGGCGGTGTCTCACGACGTATCGAAGGCGAAGACAGAAATCTTATTCGTGAAGCATTAAGTCAGCTAGAGGTGCCTAATGGTATGGGGCTAATCGTGCGTACAGCCGGTGTTGGTCGTAACTCCGAAGAGCTGCAATGGGACTTAAACTACTTATTGCAACTTTGGACGGCTTTCGAAAAAGCGGCGGCAGAACGCCCTTCACCATTTTTGATTTATCAGGAGAGTGACGTGACAACACGCGCACTACGAGATTATTTCAGAAATGATATTGCAGAAGTGCTGATTGATTCGAAGGAAGTTTATGATCAGGCGATGGATTTTGTCTCGCAGGTCATGCCAAACAGTGTTAGCAAAATTAAGTTTTATGAAGATACCGTGCCGCTGTTCAACCGTTTCCAGGTGGAAAATCAAATTGAATCGGCTTACCGACGCGAAGTACAGCTGCCATCTGGCGGTGCTATCGTAATCGATCATACCGAAGCGCTTATCTCGATTGATATTAACTCGGCGCGTGCGACTAAAGGCAGTGATATCGAAGAGACGGCCACCAATACTAATCTAGAAGCGGCGGATGAGGTTGCACGTCAATTACGTCTACGTGATCTCGGTGGATTAGTGGTAATCGATTTCATTGATATGATGAATAATCGCAACCAGCGCGCGGTTGAAAAACGCCTGAATGAAGCGGTGCAAAATGATAGAGCGCGTGTACAGATAGGGCGTATTTCTCGTTTTGGTCTCATGGAAAGGTCACGCCAACGTTTGAAGCCTTCGTTAGGTGAATCAACACAGATTGTGTGTCCACGTTGTA
>CAZJUF010000391.1:0-2903 GCA_964549055.1 uncultured Hyphomicrobiales bacterium
GCGAACCCGCCGATGTAATCGGTAATGCCTGCGTCTAACGGGGCGATGAAATCTGACAGGGCCAGATTGGGCCGGGCGTTGCGGCGCAGCATCTGCTGACGCAAGGTGTGCAGGGTGGCGAGTTTGTTGATGCGTTCTTCATCGGCGAAGACCTCAATGTCATCCTCGCCAGTAGAGTGTGCGGGCCAAAAGCCGATGACAGCGCGGGCGGTGAGCCATTTTTCTGACACCATCTGCCTGAGCATTACCTGCGCATCATCAAATAAGGAACGGGCCGCCTCACCCACTTTTTTATCTTCGAGAATATGCGGGTAAGTACCGGCAAGTTCCCAGGTTGAGAAAAACGGTGTCCAGTCGATATACCCGGCAATCTCGCTCAGATCATAATTATCAAAGATACGCGTGCCTAAAAAGCTCGGCCTGACGGGCTTGTAGCCCTGCCAGTCTATGGGTGTTTTGTTAGTGCGGGCCTGAGCAAGTGTTGCCCTTGTATCGGGGCGTTGTTGCTTTTTGGCATGGCGTTCGGCCATCTCTTTGTATTCGCTTCGAATTTCCTCAATGTAACTTTCACGCCCGGTGTCAGACAACAGTTTCGAGACAACACCCACCGCGCGGCTGGCATCAACCACGTGGATGGCCTGATTTAAATTATAATTGGGATCAATTTTCACTGCGGTATGGATTTTGGAGGTTGTGGCACCGCCGATGAGCAGGGGAATATCGAGACCTTCGCGCTGCATTTCAGCTGCCACATGGCACATTTCATCAAGGCTGGGCGTAATCAGGCCGGAGACACCGATGATGTCGGCGTTTACTTCTCTGGCAGTCTCGAGAATTTTAGCGGCCGACACCATGACGCCCAGATCAATGACCTCGTAATTGTTGCACTGAAGCACGACGCCGACAATGTTCTTGCCGATATCATGGACGTCGCCTTTGGCGGTGGCCATGACAATTTTGCCTGCCGCCGCCTGTTTTTCAATGCCTAGGCGCTTTTTTTCCTCATCCATGAACGGCAGCAGATAGGCCACCGCCTGCTTCATCACCCGGGCGGATTTTACCACCTGGGGCAGGAACATTTTACCGGCACCAAACAGATCACCGACAACATTCATGCCGTCCATCAGCGGGCCTTCAATGACTTCAATGGCGCGTTCAAATTCTGTTCGCGCTTCTTCCACATCTGATTCAATAAATTCGGTTATACCATTGACAAGACTATGAGAAATTCGCGCAGAGGCGGAGTTTTTACGCCAGGCAAGATCAACCACTTTCTTCTCGCGCTTGCCGGTTTTGAACTGTTCGGCCTTTTCCAGTAACCTGTCAGTGGCATCATCACGCCGGTTCAAAACCACATCTTCCACAAGATCAAGCAGCTCTTTGGGTATCGTGTCATAAATCGTTATCTGACCGGCATTGACGATACCCATATCCATGCCCTGTTTGATGGCATGATACAAAAACGCCGAGTGCATGGCCTCTCGCACCGGATCATTGCCGCGAAAAGAGAACGACAGGTTGGACAGGCCGCCGGACACATGCACATGGGGCAGATTTTCACGGATGAGTTTTGTTGCCTCAATGAAAGCGACACCATAGCCATTGTGTTCTTCCATACCGGTGGCAACGGCAAAAATATTGGGGTCGAAAATGATGTCCTGAGGCGGGAAATTGACCTTTTGGGTTAAAACATCATAGGTGCGCTTGCAGATATCATATTTGCGCTGAGTGGTATCGGCCTGACCTGCTTCGTCAAAGGCCATGATAACGACAGCTGCCCCATAACGCCGCACTTTGCGGGCCTTTTCAATGAAGGCTTCCTCGCCTTCCTTGAGGCTGATGGAGTTTACCACACCTTTGCCCTGAATACATTTGAGCCCGGCTTCAATGATTTCCCACTTTGATGAATCAAGCATGATCGGTACTTTAGAGATATCGGGCTCGGCTGCGATCAAATTGAGGAAGTGGACCATGGCTTGTTCGGAATCCAACATTCCCTCGTCCATGTTGATATCAATGATCTGGGCCCCGTTTTCAACCTGTTGACGCGCGACATCAAGGGCTGCGTTATAATCGCCGGTGGTGATCAATTTACGGAAGCGGGCCGAACCGGTGACATTGGTGCGTTCGCCGACGTTGACGAAATTGGTATCCGGGGTGAGTGTGAAGGGTTCCAGCCCGGACAGTCTCATATAAGGGACAATGTCGGGTATCTGGCGCGGGGGCACGTCTTTTACAGCTGCCACAATGGCGCGGATATGCTCAGGCGTTGTGCCACAACAGCCACCCACGATATTGACAAGACCGGAGCGGGCAAATTCTCCCAGCATTTCAGCGGTGGCTTCAGGACTTTCGTCATATTCACCAAACTCATTGGGCAGTCCGGCGTTGGGATAGGCGCATACAAGCGTGTCGGCGATGTTGGAAATTTCAGCCACGTGCTGACGCATTTCCTTGGCACCGAGCGCACAGTTAAGGCCGACGGACAAAGGGTTGGCGTGGGCAACGGAGTTCCAGAAAGCTTCTGGCGTTTGCCCGGACAAGGTGCGGCCGGAAAGATCGGTAATGGTGCCGGAAACCATGATCGGCAGTCGCTTGCCGGTGGCATCAAAAGCTTCATGACAGGCATAGATCGCAGCTTTGGCGTTAAGCGTATCGAAAATGGTTTCAATCAGTAGAATGTCCACGCCACCTTCAATAAGGCCGGTGGCAGCAATCAAATAAGCTTCACGCAAATCATCGAAGGTTACGGCGCGATAGGCCGGATCATTAACGTCAGGTGACATGGAGGCAGTTCTGTTGGTCGGCCCCAGAGCGCCCGCGACAAAACACTGTCTGGATTTATCCTGCGCCATAATACTGTCGCAGGCTTCGCGTGCCAGCCTTGCGCCGTGCTCATTGAG
>CAZJUF010000392.1:0-2897 GCA_964549055.1 uncultured Hyphomicrobiales bacterium
GTCAGGTCTTAAAGTGCAATGCTACCTGCATTATTGTTATTTTCAAGCACCTCTTGTAGATTTGCGCACTATGAAATTTGAAAATTCGGAAGTAGAGGCAGTTTTCAACACCTATGACACAGAGGTGCGCGAAAAACTGCTTGGTTTGCGTCAATTGATTTTTGCCACAGCGGTTGAAACCAAAGGTGTCGGTGAGCTTGAGGAAACTCTCAAATGGGGACAGCCGAGCT
Source organism: uncultured Hyphomicrobiales bacterium (assembly GCA_964549055.1). Classification (GTDB taxonomy): domain Bacteria; phylum Pseudomonadota; class Alphaproteobacteria; order Rhizobiales; family JAJFHR01; genus JAJFHR01. The sequence goes on from CAZJUF010000392.1 coordinate 231, forward strand.
ATCTCACGCGGGCACCAAAAATCGGCAGCACCATTCGTATTAATGCGATAAAATCCGTGTCCGGCCAATATGCCATGTATTTTCATTGCCAGACAACACTGGTGGAAACCTTTCGCCAAATTTACCCCCATGAGCTGGCCTATGAAGGCAATCGGGCAATCGTATTCAATGTGACTGAAATAGTTGCCGAAAAACCATTACGACATTGCATCGCACTGGCGTTGACATATCATCTCAATAAGACCAGAAATTAGTCCATGACACTTACACTTACCCCCCAACAGACCAGTCTGGATGATCTGGCCCAGATTTACTGGCATGAAGCAGTTGCAGAGTTGGCGCGCGAAGCGCGGCCAAAGGTCGAGGCGGCGGCTGAGCGCATTGCAGCGGCAGTGGCGGGGGATGTGGCTGTTTACGGGGTCAACACCGGTTTTGGCAAACTGGCAAATGTCAAAATAGCCAGAGAGGATACGTCAACGCTGCAACGCAACCTGATTTTATCCCATTGTTGCGGTGTGGGTGACCCGGCTGAACGCCCCATTGTGCGTTTGATGATGGCGCTTAAATTATTGTCTCTTGGCCGTGGTGCATCAGGTGTGCGGTGGTCAATAATTATTCTGCTTGAGGATATGATGCGCACCGGCGTTATTCCGGTGATACCGGCGCAAGGCTCGGTCGGGGCATCGGGAGATCTGGCACCACTGGCTCATATGGCGGCTGTTATGATTGGCGAAGGGCGGGCAGAATTTGGCGGTGAGATTATGCCCGGCGCAAGCGCATTGGAAAAAGCCGGATTAAAGCCGGTTGAACTTGGCGCCAAAGAAGGTCTCGCACTCATTAACGGCACCCAGTTTTCCTGTGCGTACGCTCTTGCCGGATTGTTTTCAGCCTGGCGCAATGCGTGTTCATCTTTGGTAACGAGTGCCTTGTCGACGGATGCGATCATGGGATCAACGCAACCGTTGCAGCCGGAGATACATGCGTTGCGCGGTCATCAGGGACAGATTGAAGCCGCACAAACCATGCGCGCTTATATGGCGGGTTCGCAAATTCGCGAAAGCCACCGCGATGGTGATGCCCGCGTACAAGACCCCTATTGTATTCGCTGTCAGCCCCAGGTTACGGGGGCGGCGATGGATTTGCTGCGGCAGGTGGCGTGCACTTTAGAGATCGAAGCCAATGCCGCCACTGACAATCCCCTGGTGTTGGTTGAGGCCAACATGATTGTTTCAGGCGGTAATTTTCATGGCGAACCCGTGGCCTTTGCTGCTGATATTATGGCGTTGGCGATAGCCGAAATCGGTTCCATCGCCCAGCGGCGCATAGCCTTGATGGTTGACCCGACACTGTCCTTTGATCTGCCGCCGTTCCTGACCCCGGAGCCGGGTCTGAATTCCGGCTTTATGATTGCTGAAGTGACCACAGCGGCATTGATGAGTGAAAACAAGCATCTTGCCAATCCGTGCTCAACCGACAGCACGCCTACGTCTGCCAATCAGGAAGACCACGTCTCCATGGCCGCACACGCCGCCCGGCGTCTGGTGGTTATGAACGATAATCTTGTGCGTATATTGGGTGTTGAGCTGTTGTGTGCAGCCCAGGGGATTGAAATGCGGACACCGCTGGTAACGAGTGTCGCTTTAAACAATGTTGTAAAAAAACTGCGCGAAAAAATACCGCCACTGAAACAGGACCGTTACCTTGCCGATGACATTGAAATTGCCGCGAAAATTCTGAAAAGCGGCGATCTTCTGCGCTCTACCGGTATGACCAGCCCGATTTTAAAGTAGCCATCAGCCAAAATTAAAGGTTCAGGCAACAACCCTGACCAAGCTCAGGCTACCTGATTTTCACAATCAATATTTTGACCTGAATCAAAACCGCACAGGAATTCTTATGCTAGTTTTCCTCGGACTTATGGGGAAAACAACTGTCTTTAACACTAACATTGGCGAAAAATAATACGCCAGGCTGGAGGTCGGTTTCATATGAAACAATCACAAAAAACTGAATCCGGGGATCCATTGGATTTGATCCTCATTGAACATGGTCTGCATCAGGATTTATGTGATTTGCTCGAGGAAATAGCGGACAGTCTGCCTAACCGCGTTGATGGGAAAAAAGCGCGCCAGGCAGCGAATGCCTTAAAAAATGATCTGCCATTGCATCATCGTATTGAAGAAGAAGCCCTATTCCCGCTGTTGATGAAATATGCCGATGATGAGGACAATGTCGACGAAATCGTAGCGCGTCTTAATGATGAGCATGTGGTTGATGAAAGTTTTGCCGAAGAACTTGTGGAGGTTCTCGAAAATCTCGCCCGTGGAAAATCACTCGAAGATGCCAATATGTTTGGCTATATGCTGCGTGGATTTTTTGAAAACTACCGCCGCCATATCATGTGGGAAAACAGTGTAGTTCTGCCACTGGCGCGCCGCCGGTTTTCCGCCGATGGATTGCGCGAATTGTCATCGCTTATTGCCGGTCTGCAAGCCGGATCCATTGAGCAGGGTGTCGAGACGCCTGCCTGCAATGGTGAATGCGAAGATTGCAAGGAATAACAAAGTTTTCTGAAGTGATTTATTGGTCTTGATCCGAAAGCCCTGAAGCCTGCCCGCTCCCCCGTCCCAACCACCCCTAGGGTATCCTTACTGGGTGGTTGGGACG
>CAZJUF010000393.1:0-2894 GCA_964549055.1 uncultured Hyphomicrobiales bacterium
CAATTTTTTGTCTCGCGGCGCAAAGCGCCTCCGACGGGGCGGGCTGACCGCCCGAAGCGCGGTCGCGCTTTTGGCGGCAAAGTTCAAAGGGGCTACTTGCTAATTTCACCGACCACTTAAATCTCGGGACTTGCGTATCAGATTTTAAGGGAGCGGACTTTTTTATGACATCACCATCAATCAGTTCGACCGGTGCGATGGCGCAATTGAACGTCAATCTTGGTGCTCTCAAGGAAAATTACCTCACCCTGGCGGCTCTTGCCGGGTCATCGCAGTGCGCCGGTGTGGTCAAGGCTGATGCTTACGGGCTCGGTGTTGAGCCCATATCGCGGGCTTTGTGGCAGGTCGGATGCCGGATATTCTTTGTCGCCATATTGAGCGAGGCTGCGGTTTTGCGCAATCTCTTGCCCGATGCCGAGATTTATCTTCTCAACGGGTTGATCAAAGGCTCAGCGCCTGAGTGCGCGCAGCTGAATGTGCGTCCTATTCTTGCCAGTTTGGAAGAAATTGAGGAGTGGTCGCAATTTTGCCGGGAAAAAAACGTTGGTCTGCCAGCCGCGGTGCATGTGGATACCGGCATAAACCGGCTGGGAATTGAATATGGTGATGCGGTTACGTATTTCCAATCCGCCAGTGCTTGTCAGGACTTCAAACTGTGTATGGTGATGAGCCATCTTGCCTGTGGCGATGAACCCGCCAACCCTCTCAATCAACAACAGGTCAAAAAGTTTGATGCCTTGCGCGCGTTTGCCCCTGAGGCCATTTTCAGTCTGGCGAATTCAGCCGGTTTAATATCTGCGCCTGACACACATTTCGATATGGTTCGCCCCGGCATTGCTCTTTACGGCAGCAATCCGATAGAAAAATCCGACACACACATAAAACCGGTTGCAACCTTAAACGCCACCATCTTGCAGGTGCGTGATGTGGCCGTTGGGCAGTCTGTTGGCTATGGCGCGACATTTACCTGCCAGCGGCCTTCAAAAGTTGCCATTCTTGGCCTTGGCTACGCGGATGGGTTTTTTCGAAATCTGGGCGGGTCCAACGCGCAAATCCGCGCTCATGTCTATATCGGGGGGCATTTAGCCCCGGTTATTGGCCGGGTTTCCATGGATATGATTGGTGTTGATGTTACTGATTTACCCGACGGTTTGGTGTCGCGTGCCGGGATTGCGGAAGTTTTTGGCGAAAAAATTTCGCTTGATGGGGTTGCGCACGCCAGTCAAACTCTTTCATATGAGGTTCTTACTCGTTTAGGGAATCGTTTCGACCGGGTTTACCGGTAAAAAAACAATCGAATAAGGGCTTTTCATTTGAATCCTCTCGCAGTTATTGGTCAATTTATCCTTGGATTTTTTGAAGAAACCGGCCGCCTCAGCATATTCACGCGTGATGCTGTGCGCCATATCGTCTTGCCGCCAATCTATTTTCGGCTGATTTTCGCGCAGATGGTCAAGATCGGTTATAATTCCCTGCCCGTGGTTGGTCTGACCGCCTTTTTTACCGGCGGTGTGCTGGCCTTGCAGATTTATATTGGCGGCTCACGCTTTAACGCTGAAAGTCTGGTCTCTTCCATCGTCGCATTGGGTATCACCCGCGAGTTGGGACCGGTGATGGCTGGATTGATGGTTGCCGGGCGCGTCAGTGCCGGGCTGGCGGCTGAAATCGGCACCATGCGCGTTACCGAACAGATTGATGCGTTGCGCACACTCTCCACCAATCCGTTTAAATATCTGGTGGTGCCGCGATTGCTGGCGGCAACGATCACCATGCCGTTTTTGGTGTTGATCGCTGATATTCTCGGAATTATGGGTGGCTATATAGTTGGCACCAAAAGCCTTGGCTTTAATGGTGCGGTTTATATTCGCAACTCGGTCGACTTCATCGAGTTTAATGATGTCGCTTCAGGTCTGATCAAAGCCGCTGTTTTCGGATTTATCATCGCGCTCATGGGGTGTTATCATGGCTATCAAAGTAAAGGCGGTGCGCAAGGGGTTGGCCGGGCTACCACCAATGCTGTTGTCTCTGCATCCATTCTCATTCTGGCGGCCAATTACGCCCTAACTTCATTGTTGTTCTCATGACCGCTAGCTCTAAGTTTCATATTGAACTGAATGATGTTCACAAGAATTTTGGCCCCAAAAAAGTTCTTGATGGTATCAATCTACAGGTAAAACGCGGCCATTCAATGGTGGTTATCGGCGGCTCGGGCACGGGTAAGTCGGTGATGCTCAAATGCATTATCGGGTTGATGACACCGACCTCGGGCAGCATTAGCCTTGATGGTCAGGAAGTGGGCCACCTGCCCCAGCATCAACGTGATGGTCTCATGAGCAAATTTGGCATGCTGTTTCAAGGTGCTGCCTTGTTTGACAGTCTGCCGGTTTGGGAAAATGTGGCTTTCCGGCTCATTCAAGGTGCCGGCATGGACCGCGATGAGGCGCGCGAAAAGGCGCAGGAAAAACTGCGTCAGGTGGGCCTTGGCGCAGAAGTCATGGACCTCAGCCCCAATGAATTATCCGGTGGCATGCAAAAACGTGTGGGCCTTGCCCGTGCCATTGCCGCCGACCCGGAGATTATTTTCTTTGACGAACCGACCACCGGGCTTGATCCGATTATGGCCGATGTCATCAATGATCTGATTGTCGATTGCGTCAAACGCTTGGGCGCCACGGCTATTTCAATTACCCATGACATGGCAAGCGCACGCAAGATTGGCGATGACGCTGCCATGATCCATAAAGGACAGATTATCTGGAATGGCGATGTGGCAGATATTGATCACAGCGGTAATGAATATGTTGATCAGTTTATCCACGGTCGCGCCGATGGCCCGATACAGATGGACATCCTTAAAGCCTAATTCTTAAAACCTGAATGTGGTATAATCAGAC
>CAZJUF010000394.1:0-1212 GCA_964549055.1 uncultured Hyphomicrobiales bacterium
ATTGACAATACGACCAAGCGCAGTCGGACAGGTGAAGAAAATGTCGGCTCCAACTCATTGGTGGCCGGTGTTGCCGCGCAAGTTGCCGCCGCGATCCCTTTCAGTGTTGATCCTTCCAATTTGCTGAATTCCACCAGCAATTCTTCCAGCACCGGCACGGGCTCGGTTGATCGCCAGGAAGAACTGGATGTCTCGATTGCAGCAATCGTCACGCAGATATTGCCTAATGGCAACATGGTCATTGAAGGTAAACAGGAAATTCGAGTGAACAACGAGGTTCGGGAATTGATTGTTGCCGGCATTGTGCGGCCGGAAGACATTTCGGCCACCAATACGGTCAGCAGCACTCAAATGGCCGAAGCGCGTATTTCATACGGTGGCCGTGGCCAGATAACAGACGTGCAACAGCCACGCTATGGCCAGCAGTTCCTTGATATAATTCTGCCGTTTTAGGGTCTGTGCAGGATCGATAATTCAAAATAAACCGTCCCGGCTCAAGGCCGGGACGGTTGATTTAATGTGACTTAATCCGGCGTTTATTCGTCGCGATAGACTTTTTCGCGGCGCTCGTGAGCTTCCTGGGCTTCGATACTTAAAGTGGCAATTGGGCGTGCCTTCAATCGTTCGATGCCGATGGGACTGCCGGTTTCTTCACAATAACCGTAAGTCCCCTCATCAATGCGTGACAACGCTTCATCAATCTTGCTGATTAATTTGCGCTGGCGGTCCCGGGTTCTCAACTCCAGTGATCGTTCTGTTTCAGAGGATGCCCGGTCAGCCGGGTCTGGCAGTTTACTTGTATCTTCCGCCAGATTTAGAAGTGTTTCCTTGCTTTCCCGCAATATTTCGTTCTTCCAGTCATTTAGCCTGTCACGAAAAAATTGACGCTGCTTGTCATTCATGAAGGCTTCGCCATTGCGAGGATCTTTTACACCGTTGGCTTTTTTTCCCATAGATTTACCTTTGGCTTTTGCAATGTAATTTGAACCAGTTGGCGCGAACTATATAAATTTATGAGAATATTACAACTCAAGAAATATTTATTTTGGTTTCATGCAGGCAAGTTTGGATTTTTCAAACAAATTCACCAAGTTTGGCCAGTTCCACCTGTGCTCTTAGCTCAACTTCTTTGAGAATTTCGGTAAGTTTTGGGTCCGGCACCTGGTCTTGCTCACGCCGGATAAGTCCTAACAGGCGATTTAGCTGCGTTTT
>CAZJUF010000394.1:1312-2893 GCA_964549055.1 uncultured Hyphomicrobiales bacterium
TGATGTGATCAATTCACTCCTCTTGCATTAACATTGCGTTAACCATGGCAGTTTTTGCCTAGCTGGTGGCAAAAAACGCCATATGAGTTTGATTTCGAAAACAGTGAAATTAATTTTTTCAGTTTATTTTTAATGGCTTAGCGTTTTTCAATTGAAGTTTCAAACTGGCACGATTTTCGCTTTAGAACTGTTAGTAATTTTTATTGTTTTACCGGGTCCACCGATGATGTGTTTCAAAATGATACTTTTTTGCCGCCCGCGCCGAGTATTAAGCAGCGTGATTCTTTCACTGGCATTGCTGGTTTTCAACCTGCCGACATCCTCATTCGCCAGCTCCCGGATCAAGGATCTGGTTGATATCGAAGGTGTGCGGGAAAACCAGCTCATCGGCTATGGTCTGGTTGTGGGGTTGAATGGCACTGGCGATTCTCTCAATAATTCGCCGTTCACCCTGCAAAGCCTGCAAGGCATGCTGGAACGCATGGGCGTTAACACTCGCAACACCAACCTGCGGACCAAAAATGTCGCCGCCGTCATCGTAACCGGCAACCTGCCAGCCTTTGCCACGCAAGGATCACGCATGGATGTGACGATTTCAGCCCTGGGTGATTCAACCTCTCTTCAAGGCGGCACCCTTCTGGTTACACCGCTTGTCGGTGCAAACGGCGAGGTATTTTCTGTGGCTCAAGGGTCTCTGGCTATCGGTGGATTTTCCGCCCAGGGAGATGCCGCCACAATTACCCGCGGCGTCCCCACAGTGGGCCGGATTGCCAATGGCGCTTTGATTGAGCGGGAAATTGAATATGATTTTCTAGCCCTCAAAACCTTGCGTCTGGCCTTGCGCAACCCGGACCTGACCACAGCTATTCGAATTTCCAGTGTGATTAACTCGTTCATCGGTTTCAAAATCGCCAAGGCCGAAAACCCCGCCACAGTGCGGCTTTTTCTCACTCCGAAAATAAAAACGAACATGATGGGCCTTCTCACCGACATTGAGCAGTTGCGGGTTGAACCTGATATTCCAGCCAAGGTGGTTATTGATGAGCAATCAGGCATCATCGTTATTGGCAGCAACGTTCGGGTGTCAACGGTAGCAATCGCCCAGGGCAATCTGACGGTTACCATCTCGGAGACACCGCAGGTGAGCCAGGCAGCGCCTCTGGCACCTGGTGGGGAAACGGTTGTCGTACCAAGAACTGACGTCTCCGTTGATAATGGTGGTGATAACAAACTGGCCATCGTTAATAACGGTGTCAGCTTGCAGAGCCTTGTCGATGGGCTCAATGCCTTGGGAATTGGCCCGCGCGATATGATTTCGATCCTGCAATCGATTAAGGCTGCAGGCGCCCTGCAAGCAGAAATTGAGGTGATGTAATGCTCGATTCAGCCCTGGTAAATGTTTCACAAAAACCGGTTTTTGATGTTCAAAATGCCATAAAAGCAAACGCTTTGGACAAATCTTCCGCTGAAGACAAAGCCAGGAAAGTGGCCGAGGAATTCGAAGCTTCATTTCTGACCACCTATATAAACCAGATGTTTTCCGGCCTCAGTACAGAAGGCATTTTTGGCGGCGGATATGGT
>CAZJUF010000395.1:0-2884 GCA_964549055.1 uncultured Hyphomicrobiales bacterium
CGATACGCGGTATCCCGTCCAGTTGCGGGTCAATAACGATGAAATCAGCGCGTTTGTTAAGGTCTATGGCCCCGGCGGGTTGCATCAAGGCGGTGGCGCCACCGCTTGATGCCTGCTGATAAAGATAATCACCAACGTTGGGGTTGTCTTCATGTGCCAGTATGTTGCGGCGTCTTTTTGATAATCTTTGCGAATATTCCAGCATCTGCAATTCTTCGGCAACATTGGTGCGAATGTTGGAATCTGTGCCGACACCAAACTGGCCTCCGGCAGCCTGAAACTCTTCGGCAGGAAATATTCCATCGCCGAGATTTGCCTCGGTCATCGGGCACAGACCGGCAATTGCGCCAGATTTGGCCATGTTGCGGGTTTCATCAGCCGTCATATGCGTGGCGTGAATGAGGCACCAGTCAGCATCAAGCGCCATATTGTCCAATAACCATTCCACCGGGCGTGCGCCGCAATGGGCGACACAATCATCCACTTCTTTTGTCTGTTCGGCGATGTGAATGTGCATGGGGCCATCGGTCCCCATGTCGTGGCGTAGTCCTTCAAGTTTTGATAATTCATCCGGCGTTACCGCGCGCAGGGAATGCGGGGCGATGCCGATTTTATGCAACGGTGAGCGGCAATGGTTTTTGAGATTTTGCAGCAACTTTTCGAAATCGTCCAGTGAATGGACAAAGCGTTTTTGACCCGTGTTGGGGGCGGTGCCGCCAAAACCTGAATGGGCATAAAACACCGGCAGATGGGTGAGAGCTATGCCCGAATTTTGCGCAGCCTCAACAATTGCCAGCGACATTTGCGCTGGATTGTCATAAGGCGTGCCGTCAGGGCTGTGGTGCAGATAGTGAAATTCACCGACGCTGGTGAAGCCGCCTTTAAGAAAATCCACATAAAGCCGGGTAGCGATGGCACGCAGGTCGTCGGGGTCGATGATGGCGACGAACTTGTACATGACCTCGCGCCAGCTCCAGAAACTGTCGGAAGAATTACCGCGCACTTCGCCCAGACCTGCCATGGCGCGCTGGAAGGCATGGGAGTGAAGATTGGTGCTGCCGGGCAGGGCATAGCCGTCAATTCGGGGCAGGTCGTGAGGGTTGTTGTCACTATCAAGTGCTGTGAAAAAACCCTTGTCATCCAGCGTTGCACTGATGTTTTGCCGCCAGCCTTGCGCTGTGAGAACGGCAGAAAAATGAAACCCGCGTGCTTGTGTGTTGTTGGTCATGGGGGTTGAATGTCCTCTTGTATATTTTTCAAGAGACTATTCGAATTGCCGGTGAATTCCAGAAGTATTTACAGGAGTGACCGGTTTAATGTTTCCAATATATCTATGACCACTTCTAAACTGCTGTTGATCTGTGCAGCGGCTGCGTCATTTATATACAGTGCAAAGGCAGCGATAGGTGCCAGATTTGCCGCATAAATTATCATCGAAGAAATAGATTTCATTACTTAATTCCGAATAATGTTGTTCCGGGAAAGGCGGGCAAGGGTGGGGTTTTCCCAACTCTCGCCGCGCCATTCCGCTCCCTACCTGAGCCAATTTATTATGGTTTATAATAGGTTAAAATCAATCTGGCGGAAGTGAAGCTTTAAGTATTGGTTAACCGGAAAGACTTGTTGAAGGTGTGCGGTGAATGGGGTATCGACGATTGCGCTTCGTTGTCTCTAATTGCAAAACAGGGATTTATCTATGGATTTCAGCCTCTATATTACCGATAACAATCAAGGTGCCGCATCTTCAGGCACGTTAGGATGTAGCAGCAAAGACAAGCTGAAAACTGAAGCGGGAAGGGCTATTTCCTCAATTCTGAGATGGCCGGATTATGCGACAACACCTTTGTGCAGCCTGCCGGGACTGGCTCAATCGACGGACGTTGGCCGTATTGAAATCAAGGATGAAGCGGGGCGGTTCGGCCTTGGTAGTTTCAAGGCTTTGGGTGGTGCCTATGCGATCTCAAGGTTGCTGGAGGGGCGATCTTCCGATTCCAGGCTCACCGTGTGTTGTGCCACCGATGGCAACCATGGCCGTTCTGTTGCCTGGGGCGCGCAGATGTTTGGCTGCGATTGTGTTGTGTTTATCCATAAAACTGTCAGTGAAGAGCGCAAGCAATCCATTGAGCATTATGGTGCGCGCGTGGTGCGCACGGCGGGAAATTATGATGACAGTGTGCGCGAGGCGCAAGTAACGGCGACACGCGAAGGCTGGACTGTGGTTTCGGATACGTCTTATGAGGGCTACATGGACATCCCCATGGATGTGATGGCCGGGTATTCGATTATGACCACCGAGGCGATCGAGCAGTGGGGCAACGATGCACCACCGACACATGTGTTTCTGCAAACCGGAGTTGGCTCGATGGCAGCTTCCGTGGTGGTACAGCTGCAATTAGCCTATGGCGAGAACTGCCCAAAAATCGTGCTGGTTGATCCCGCTAATGCCGCATGTTGGTACGACAGCCTCATGGCTGGCGAGCCGAGAGTTGTTGGCGGTGATCTCGACACTATTATGGCCGGGCTGGCGTGTGGTGAAGTCTCTCATCTGGCATGGGAATTATTGCAGCACGATGTTGCCGGGGTGATGATTATTGATGATGGTGCAGCTCAACAAGCCATGCGTTTGCTGGCACAGGGCAATGATCGCGACCAGCCAATGGTGGCGGGTGAATCCGGTGTCGGCGGGCTGGCGGGTTTTATCGCTCTGGCACATGATGAGGCGGCGCGAGAAAAACTTGGGATTGAAGGCGACAGCCGTCTTATGTTTTTTTCAACCGAAGGGGCAACTGACCGCGATGTCTATCAAAGTGTCGTTGGTAAAACGCCCGAGCAGGTTGCATCAGCTTAGCGTTAAAGAATGAATGACCTCGAAGCCTTCAAATTG
>CAZJUF010000396.1:0-2859 GCA_964549055.1 uncultured Hyphomicrobiales bacterium
CGGAAGAAATCGTGCGCCCGGAACTTGAAGTTATTAAAGAAGAGCGCCGCTCAAGAACTGATAACAGCCCGTCAGGTCGCCTTGGCGAGCAACTGAACGCTGTGTTTTATCTGGCCCATCCATACGGCACACCGGTTATTGGCTGGCCCGCTGACATTGCCGCTCTTAACCGCGATACGGCGATCGAATTTTACAAACGCTACTATGCCCCCAACAATGCCATTTTAATCGTTGCCGGTGATATTGACGCCAAGACACTGAAACCTCTGGCGGAAAAATATTACGGCGTCATTCCAGCTGCTCCCGAAATTGGCGAACGCAATCGCATGGCCGAGCCAAAACCGCAGACACAGCGGCGTGCAACTCTTAAAGACCCGCGCGTCGCCAGCCCCAGCATGCGCCGGTTTTATTTAGCCCCAAGTTATTCAACCGCAAAGCCGGGAGAAGCTGAAGCCCTCGACGTGCTCGCCCAGATTATTGGTGGCGGTGCCACCAGTCGGCTTCACCGGTCTTTGGTATTGGACAAGAAAATAGCTGCCGGAGCCGGTGCCTGGTATGATTCGAGCAATCTCGACGATGGCAAAATAGCCGTTTACGGCTCGAGCCTTCCCGGACAAAAAATTGAAGATATTGAAGCCGCTATTGATGAGGTCATCAACGAGGTTCTCGCCAATGGCGTCACCCAAGAAGAAGTTGAACGCGCCAAGAATACCATGATTGCCCAGGCGATCTACGCCCAGGACAGCCAGACCCACCTTGCCCGCATCTTTGGCGTCGCCCTTACCACCGGGCAAAAAGTTGAAGATGTCATTGAGTGGCCCCAGCGCATTGAAAAAGCAACGCTTGAGCAAGTCAATCAGGTCGCCAGAAAATACCTCAATTCCGACGTCGCTGCCACGGGTATTCTCCTCAAGGCCAAGACAGCGGAGAAGGCATCATGAGCTTTTTACAAACATTTCCGCACCACAGATGGAAAAGCGTAGTTGCCGCAACGTTTCTATATTTATTTACCTCAATTGGAGCATTACAGGCTGTGGAAATTCAGCAGATTAAAAGCCCGGGCGGCATAAGTGCCTGGTTGGTTGAGGATAAATCATTACCATTGATAGCCATGAAATTTTCATTTCGTGGTGGGGCTGCCAGCGATGCCGTGGAAAAATCCGGTCTCGCCAACATGTTATCAGCATTGCTTGATGAAGGAGCGGGCTCGCTCAATTCTCAAGCTTTTCAGACAAAACTCGAAGACCTTGCAACCCGCATGAGCTTCAGCACCGGTAAAGACAATTTCTATGGTCAGGTTCAAACCCTGTCGCGCAACAAAGACCAGACCTTTGAACTCCTCAAGCTCGCCCTGACCAAACCGCGCTTTGATGAAGCCCCGGTTGAACGCATTCGCAAGCAGATACTGCTTGGCATCAAACGCAGCGAAAACAGCCCCAACAGTGTCGCTGGCAAAGCCTGGGCCAAGCTGGCCTTTGGCGACCATCCCTATGCGCGTTCCAGCAGTGGCGAAGCCGCAAGCGTAGGCAAAATCACAGCCGCAGACTTGCGCGATCTCACCTCACGTCTGTTTGCCAAAGATACCCTCATAATCAGCGTCGTCGGCAATATTGACGCCAAAACTCTCGGCGCCGATCTTGATAATATTTTTGGGTCTTTGAGCGATAAATCAGCCATGGCCAAAGTGCCGGAAGTTGAAGTCAACTCCGCATTTCGCCGTCAGGTGATTGAAATGGATATCCCGCAAAGCATCATTCAGTTTGGCCAAAAAGGCCTTAAACGCGATGACAAGGATTTCATCCCGGCCTACATCCTCAATTATGTTCTCGGCGGCGGAGGTTTTGCTTCTCGCCTCTATAAAGAAGTGCGCGAAAAACGCGGGCTGGTTTATTCCGTCTACACCTACCTCAATCCGCTCGATAAAACCGGGCTGTTCATGGGTGGCGCTGCCACCAAAAATGAAAGCGTTGGCGAGACCCTCGAAATCATTGATCAGGAACTGAAACGAATTTCTGCCGATGGTGTTAGTGAAGCCGAGCTCAAAGATGCCAAAACCTATCTCACCGGATCATATCCTTTGCGGTTTGACAGCAATTCAAAAATTGCCAGCCAGATGCTTGGTATTCAGATGGAAAACCTGGGCGTCGGTTACATCGATGAGCGCAACGACCTCATCAATGCGGTCACGATTGATGATTTAAAACGCATCGCCAAACAACTGATCAAACCCGGTAACCTGATTACAACGGTAGTGGGCAAACCGGTGGGGGTTAAATCCATACCGGCGGATAGTTAGGCCGAAACCTGCACCGAGCGCCGGTAGGTCGCTGGCGCTTTCATGTGGTGTTTTTTAAACACCCGGCTAAACGCTGCCTCGGAATGATAGCCGGCATTTTCGGCAATGGCGATAATCGGTTCATTGGAATTCGCCAGTTGTTGCCGCGCAATCTGCATGCGCCAGTGGGTAATATAGCCCATGGGCGTTGTGGTCATACATTGCGAAAATCTGGCGGCAAACGCTGTGCGCGACATTCCGGCAATTTTTGCCAGACTTTCAAGCGTCCATGAAAATCCCGGTTGTTTGTGAATGGCGGTGAGGACGCGGGCGATATTGCCATCGGCAAAACCGGCCAACACCGGACGTTGCGCACCTTCACCCTCAAGATAAGTGCGCAGTGCCTGGGCAAAAATGATTTCCGATAATTTTAGCGCAATGAGATCACTCCCCAGTTGTTCGCGCCCGGCTTCACTGCCAATTACTTTTAGCGTGTTTTCCATCCACGCACCTGATGCTTCGCCGTAATTTTGAATGTGCAGGTGTGAGGGCAGGGCATCAATGAGCAAATGATTGGCTTCTTT
>CAZJUF010000397.1:0-2853 GCA_964549055.1 uncultured Hyphomicrobiales bacterium
GTGAAATGCCGGTCATCGGTCCCAATTGCTATGGCTTTGTGAACTATGCCGGTGGTGCAGCTTTGTGGCCCGACCAGCATGGCGGCAGGAAACTGGCCAGTGGTGAAACCGGTGTTGCCATTATTACGCAATCATCAAATATTGCTATCAACATGACCATGCAAAAAAGGGGGCTGCCGGTAGCTTGCATTTTAACCGCAGGCAATCAGGCCCAAACCGGCCTGTCGGAGATTGCCAATGCGCTGCTCGATGATCCCCGCGTAACAGCGTTGGGATTGCATATTGAAGGTTTTGACAGTGTTGCCGGATTTGAGGGCGTTGCTGCCAAGGCCAGAGCCTTGAAAAAACCGATTGTCGCCCTGAAAGTCGGCCGCAGTGAAAAAGCACGACAGGCAGCATACACCCATACGGCCTCGATGGCGGGATCAGACATGGCCGTGGATGCGTTTTTGACGAGAATTGGAATTGCCCGGGTTCAATCAATTCCGTCATTTCTGGAGGCGTTAAAGCTGCTGCATATCATTGGACCACTTGAGGGTGCAGCGATATCTTCAATGAGTTGTTCAGGCGGAGAGGCAAGCCTGATGGCCGATGCCTGCATGGGGCGAAAAGTGTACTTCCCCCCTCTGTCTGAAGCGCAAAAACAACCGGTGCGCGCGGCACTTGGCCAACGGGTGATAGTGGATAATCCGCTTGATTATCATACCTACATCTGGGCACAGCTGAGCGCGATAACGGCAGTATTTACGGCCATGTTAAATGGTGGGTTTGATCTTAACTGCCTGGTTCTGGATTTCCCGTGTGATGACAAATGCCAGACCAAAAACTGGTGGATTTCCATCGATGCGCTTGAAGCTGCGGCGAATGAGACCGGTGCGCGGTGTGCGGTCATTGCCTCTATGTCGGAGAACATAACTGAACAACAGGCGGTTGAGTTGGTGGCGCGCAATATTGCGCCGCTGTGCGGTATTGACGAAGCACTCGATGCGATTGAGGCTGCTGCTGCTATCGGTCTGGCCTGGACGCAACGGCAACCTCAACCGGTGATAACACCACAAGTGCTAACCACCAATGCACAGGCTTTCCCGGATGAAGCTGAAGCCAAGAAAATTCTTGCTAGCGGGGGTGTTTCAATTCCTCGCGGCCAGAAATGCAACGACCTTGACACGGTTGGAGAGATTGCAAAATCCATTGGTTTTCCGGTTGCCATTAAGATGTCCGGGGTTGCTCATAAAACCGAGCACAACGGGGTGCGTTTAAATATTTCCGATGAAGCCCAGGCCGTGGAGGTTGCAGCAAGTCTGATGCAAGCGGGTAAAGGGGTTTACGTCGAGGCCATGATTGGTCACGGTGTATTTGAGGTGCTGGTCGGCATTGTGCGTGATGATCAATTCGGGTTAGTGATGACGGTTGCCACGGGCGGTACGCTGGTGGAAATCTGGGCAGACGGTCAGACGTTGTTGTTGCCGACAACGGCCCAGGAAATTGAACAGGCATTGAGGAAACTAAAAGGGGCGGCTTTTTTTGATGGTTTTCGCGGGCGCGAAAGGGCGGATTTGTCTGCGGCTGTTTTGCAAATTGAAGCAATAGAGAAGTTTGCGATAGCGCATGCGGCAAACTTAAATGAACTGGAAATCAATCCGTTAATTGTGTGTGCTGAAGGACAGGGCGCTGTGGCGGCTGATGCGTTGCTGGTATTTGGGAGAGAAAACAATGAGTGAAGTAATTTCCATACGAAAAGACGGTGGTATTTTTGAGGTGACGCTGGACCGGCCCAAGGCCAATGCGATTGACCTTGAAACCAGCCGCATCATGGGCGAGACATTCAAGGAGTTTCGCGATGATGTCGATATGCGCGTAGCCATCGTTAAAACCGCCGGGACCAAATTTTTTTCTGCCGGGTGGGATTTGAAAGCGGCGGCTGATGGCGATGCAGTTGACGGTGATTATGGTGTTGGCGGGTTTGCCGGGTTGCAGGAATTGCGTGATCTCAACAAGCCGGTACTGGCAGCCGTGAGTGGCATGGCGGTCGGTGGCGGGTTTGAACTGGCGCTGGCTTGCGATCTGATCTATGCCGCCGATCACACAACTTTTGCCTTGCCGGAAATCCGCGCCGGCACCCTTGCCGATGCCGCAACGCTAAAACTGCCCCGGCGCATTCCTTATCATGTGGCGATGGAGATGTTGTTTACCGGGCGCTGGATGGAGGCGGATGAAGCCTTGCGCTGGGGGTTGGTCAACGAAGTTTTATCACAGGAAAAACTGTACGACCGGGTGTGGGAAATAGCGCGGCAACTGGAACAGGGGCCACCGCTGGTGTTTGCTGCCATCAAGCAGGTTGCGCGTGAAGCTGAAGCGATGAAGTTTCAAGATGGCCTCAACAAGATCACCAGGCGTCAGTTTTCTACTGTTGATGTGCTTTATGGCAGTGAAGATGGTCTCGAGGGCTTTAAGGCGTTTGCAGAAAAACGCGACCCGGTGTGGAAGGGGAAATAATCAGACCCAGCGAAAAACACTGTAGCCATAAAGCAGCGAGACAATAGCAGCCCCCCACAAGGGCGGGCCAAAAAAGCCGAGCCAGCCAAGGAAGATAAAAGCACTTCCAAGCAAAGTGATAAAAAGGCGGTCTCCGCGCGTCGTATCAAGGCTCAGGATGCCGCGGCGCGGGGCACCGCCGGGCTGGAAATATTCCCAGATGCACATAGCCGTCAAAGCCATAAAAATGCCGATGAAAAACAGTGCCGTTTGCCACGTCCACGCCATCCAGGATAAGCCCATTTTTCTACTCCTTAATAATTTACACCCGCCCCATGGCAAAGCCTTTGGCGATGTAATTACGCACAAAATAAATCA
>CAZJUF010000398.1:0-2853 GCA_964549055.1 uncultured Hyphomicrobiales bacterium
GTTCGAAGTTTCTCCTGCGAGGTGCGCCATTCCTTCAGGAATGGTCACCTCATCCAAATGTAAGTTCGAAGTTTGTTCGAACGGGCGCGCCATTTTTGATCTCACGCCATTCGCTTCGCTCAAGGCTCCGATGGGGCGACCTGACCGGTCGGCACACCCTTGGTGTGCTTGACGCGCTGCGTTCGAAGTTTCTTCTTCGAGGCGCGCCAATAAAATCAATAACTTAGCATTTTCTTGTTTTGCCGACATCGCTTCATGGTCACACTGTGGTCACAACCGAGTGCAATTTAATGGATAATTTCATTGCACCTTGCAAACGCATCGACATCAAAACGTGGGTGGGGGGTTAATGGTACGTGGGGGAGCAAGAAAGGGTTCTGGCCCAAAACGAAAACTGAATGATGTCGATGTCATTTGGATTGGTGCAAGGTATGTGAATGCTAAAAATAAGTTCGCAGAGGATTGCCATGAGGCATCGCAAAGACCAACGTCTTATCAAATCTGCCCGCCGTAAATCAGGGCAGAAAAATACAATCCCAAAGAATGAACCCTTTGTCTGGTTCACGCGGAGCATGCTGGAATCAGTGGCCTACAAAGCCTTGACGGGAATGCTCACAAAACCCTCTCACGGCTCTTAACTGAGCACATGGCGCATGCCGGGACTGAAAACGGCAACCTGATTTGCACGTACAATAATTTTGCGGATTATGGGGTTCGACGCTCTTCAATTGCAGTTGCTATTCGGCAGCTTGAATACATGGGCTTCATTCGGGCAGTGAAAGGCTGGGCCTGCTCTCGGCTCTTATTTGCTGCTTCTGATAGCATTTATCGTACTTGATGAAGGCAAAGGCCCAACCCTTACTCACCATCCACTGATTGACGTTAATGCCATTGACTGTGCAGAACACCAGAAGGCGGTTGTAGGCGTCTTTACTTGTCGCCAGAGCATGAAACCTCACCCTGATTGAGCAGGCCAGCCAAAGCACGTGTTGACGCCTTGCCACAGTTCCATGGTGAGTCTGTTTTGTCTAGCATTGGTGTGTTCGTTGTCGGGATCAATCAATTCGCTCATGGTTTGGATATGGTATAGGGTGGGTTTATAGGTAATTGGGAGAGGTGGTTTCTGGGAATGAAATCAATATTTTTTGCGATTTTCTTATCGTCGCTTTAATGGCTACGATGAGCTAAAAACACTCTCTTATGCAATGCCGCTAATCTGTCCCGCAGGCGTTGAAGTCAGACATTGCAGAACCTGAAAATGGGCTTGGTTTTTTTGACAGTATAGATCGCGAGGTCGTTAGCCCTGCATCGAGTCTTCGAAGTCGCACGCGCGACAGGCAAAACCTATACTTCTGGACGAAACCCGGCCTTGTGGTCTATACTTGGCCTGTTGCTGGCATGTTCGCCGTCAACTCGGCGGGGAGATCATACGATAACCGGATACAATTACGACAAATTTTCAACCGATGATTACGAATTCGAGCAGATTGCCGGGCCAGTTCCAGGGCAGAAGGCGCCGGATTTCGAACTGACGACCCCCTCGGGCAACAAGTGCCGCCTGCTAGATATCAAAGGCGATTTCCTTGTCCTCGAGATGGGTTCGATCACCTGCCCGCTGTTCCAGAGTCGGCGCGGGATCATGGGGCGGTTGTCGCAGGATTTTCCCGGTGTCGCTTCGTCGGTGCTCTATGTGCGCGAGGCCCATCCCGGGGCCGCGATCCCGAGCCACCGCAATTTCGAGGAAAAGCAGGAAGCGGCGCGGCGCCTCAAGGACGAAGACGGCGAAGGTAGGCTGATACTGGTCGACGATTTCGACGGCGCGGCGCATCGTGCTTATGGCAGCATGCCGAATGCCGTCTACATCATCAACCGGAACGGCTGTGTGGTGTTCCGTGCCGACTGGAACAACCCGTCGGCTACGCGCAAGGCGATTGAGGCACTGGTCAAGGGGCGCGAGATACGGATCAAGAGCTATTTCCTGCCGCCGACACCGACCACCGCCCTGCGCACGTTGAGGCGCGCTGGCGCTGGCGCTGTGCTGGATTTCCTTCGCGGTCTGCCCTTTCTGATCTGGACCAACCTGATCAAGCGCAACCTGCGCCTGCTGATGGGCCGCCCTCACAGGCTGTCGCGCGATACCACCTGCTGAGGGTGGGCAGGCGTCTCGGCGCAAACCTTTCCCGGCGGTATCCCAGCGTAATAAAACCATGTTAGATAGTACGACAGCATTGACGCTTCATGAGATGGGTCTGTTTTTTGTGGCACGGTTCATGACGCCCTCGCACGAAGGGCAGGGAAGGAAGGATTCTTAAATAACGTGCTCTGCAAGATGTGTGTTGTCAGACAACACCATCATGGCAAGGGAGACGCTGGCGCTCTCCCGTTGCATCCCTCTGGCAGATGGCTGGAACAAGGCATTGAGCCTTTCCCAGCCATGAAACCGTATCGCCGGTTAATTACTCGCAAGGAGACTTCGCTCTCCCTGCACCCATTGATCCTTTCTGGAGGATCAAGGGGCTTTCGTGCCCCCTGAAACCCACTCGCAATCGTTTGGCCACTGCACACCATTCAAGGGAACGTTCCTGCTCCCCTGAAAACTCCATTGAGCAGAGAGCGATGGCAATTCCCGAAGAGTTGTTTATATCGTTCCATGCTATGGTGGGTTGAAGGATTGGCAAATGAAATAATGAAACGCATTAAATTCCAAACATTAAAGCCGGGAGACATCATTCTTACTGCGAGCAGATCGAAGGTCGGAGAAGCTATTCAAATTTCTACGCAAGGGATCGTCTCGCACGCAATGATATGCGTCCAGCGGGGTTCGATCATCGACTCCACATCGGATGGGGTTCA
>CAZJUF010000399.1:0-2851 GCA_964549055.1 uncultured Hyphomicrobiales bacterium
TCATCATCTATATGGTGATTTATCTCGCCATGACCCTTGGCACTTTCGGGTGTATTCTGGCGATGCGCAGGCAAGGCGAAATGTGCGAAGATATTAACGATCTTGCCGGTCTGGGACGCAGCAATCCGCTGATGGGTTTCATTTTGGCAATGTTGATGTTTTCGCTTGCGGGCATTCCGCCGCTGGCTGGCTTTTTCGCCAAGTGGTACGTGTTTCTCGCCGCCATACAAGCGGGGCTTTATCCCCTCGCCATTATCGGAATTGTCGCCAGTGTGGTTGGAGCGTTTTATTATCTTCGTATCGTCAAGATCATATATTTTGACGATCCGGCGGAAGAGTTTGAACCCATGCCGCGCGAACTTGCTCTGATTGTCGGGCTCAGTGGCTTGTTTGTCATGCTGTTTTTCGTCTTTCCCACCAGCCTTGTCGATGCTGCCGCTGTTGCTGCCAAATCACTGTTTTGATGTTGAAAGTGCCTCCGGGCTATTCTTTATCCAGCTTTGAAGAAATTGATTCGACCAATCTTGAAGCCTTGCGACGCGCCGACAATGGCATCGAAGGTCCGCTATGGATTGTTGCCGAACGCCAGACCCGGGGCCGCGGGCGGCGCGGGCGCGACTGGATAACGTCTCAAGGCAACCTGTTTGCAACATTGCTGTTAACGCAGCAGGGGCCCGCCGGAGTGATGTCCGGTTTAAGCTTTGTTGCCGCGGTGGCTGTCGCCAACATGATTGAACAACTGGTGATACAGGCAAAATCGCCCACGCAAGTCAGGTTGAAATGGCCAAATGATATTTTGCTGGATAATGCCAAAGCCGGTGGAATTTTAATTGAAACTTCCGGTGCCAGTTCAATGCAGGACGCTTATGCTGTTGCCATTGGTATTGGTTTGAATATCAGTGCTCACCCCACGCAGACCCTGGCTTATCCGACAACGGATTTTGCTGAATGTGGGATAAAATTGAATAGAAACGATGTTTTTGAGCAACTTGCGCTCAGTTTTGACCATTGCTTGAGCCTGTGGCAACATGGGGCGGGATTTGCTTCGATTAAGCAGCGCTGGCTTGAATTTGGACCTTCTGTCGGCCAGGAGCTTAAAGTAGATACCGGTGTTGAGGTGATTACCGGTGCTTTTGTCGGGCTACAACAACATGGTGAACTGGTTTTGCAATTGGCAAATGGGTCGCAACAAGTAATTGTCGCCGGGGATATCACCGCAATCGCGCCTGATCCGCATTCTCCAACACAGGAAGTTTCCTAGTGCCGAAAAATTCTCAATCTGACAATGAACTGGTTTTTCTGCCGTTGGGCGGTGCCGGCGAAATTGGTATGAACCTGTATCTCTACGGCTTTGGATCCGCACGCAAACGCAAGTGGCTGATGATTGATCTTGGCATCACCTTTGGCGATTTACGGCAACCCGGTATCGACACCATATTACCGGATATCTCTTTTATTGAGGAGTTGCGCGACGATCTCGTCGGTATTGTCATAACCCATGCCCATGAAGATCATTATGGTGCTGTGCAAACCCTGTGGCCGCAATTGAGGGTGCCGGTTTATGCCACACGCTTCGCCATTGAGATGCTGGCCCCGCGTCTTGCCTACAATGGTCTCGATGAAGAATTGAGCGTGACTGAGATTGCTCCAGGAGAGATTGTTGAGATGGGGCCGTTCAGCATCGAGTTGATTTCAGTGTCCCATTCCTTGCCCGAGCCTAATGCGATTGCCATTAAAACCAGTGCCGGAACCGTCATTCATTCAGGTGACTGGAAGCTTGATGATGAACCCGTCATCGGTGATGGCGTTGATCTTGCCCGGTTTAAAGCGCTTGGCGACGAAGGGGTGAGGGCGCTTGTCTGTGATTCTACCAATGTGCTGCGCGATGGCAGCTCACCGTCGGAAGGTGAGGTTGCGCGCTCGCTTGCAGCGATCGTTAAATCGGCGAAAAACCGTGTCGCCATTACCGGCTTTGCCTCCAACGTTGCCCGTATACATTCTATCGCCAAGGCAGCAGAAGCAGCTGACCGTCATGTGGTGGCGGTGGGGCGTTCCATGCACCGTGTTGTGGCTGCCGCTAAAGCGTGCGGGTATTTGCGTGATATTGCTCCCTTTATCGCTGAGGAACATTGCGGCAGTTTGCCACGTGATAAAACGCTTATTCTGTGTACCGGCTCTCAAGGTGAAGCGCGTGCCGCTCTGGGCCGGATTGCAACCGATCAACACCCCCATGTCACCCTCAACAAGGGCGATCTGGTGGTGTTTTCATCGCGTACCATTCCGGGCAATGAAAAATCCATTGGCCAGGTGCATAATGATCTTGCCGCTCTGGGGTGCGATATCATTGTTGATGGCGATCAACTTGTCCATGTCACCGGCCATCCGCGGCGCGATGAACTGAAACAACTCTATGATCTGGTGAGGCCGGAAATCTTAATTCCCATGCATGGGGAAATGCGCCATCTGGTTGAACATGTGAGGTTTGCCCGGCAATGTGACATTAAACAATCCAGCGTTGTGCTCAATGGCGAAATGGCGCAACTGGCACCCGGCGAGCTGAGAATAATAGATGAAGTGCCCAACGGGCGCATGCATATTGATGGGCTTTTGATGGTGCCGGGGTTTGATGGCCCGTCGCACCAGCGCAAACGCCTGGGCTATGCCGGGATCGTGACGGTGTCTCTTGTGGTTGATAAAGCGGGCGATATTATCGCTGATCCTGCCATCATTGCCCATGGGCTACCTATATTTGATGATCATGATGTCTTGATGACCGATATAATCAGCGATGGTGTAAACTCTGGCTGGGATAGATTGTCGCGGCGTGAGAAACGGGATGACGCAGCCCTTG
>CAZJUF010000400.1:0-2850 GCA_964549055.1 uncultured Hyphomicrobiales bacterium
CTTTAACTTTGCTGCTGGTCCATTTAAACGCATTGTCGAGCACATTGCCGACAAGCTCCTCAAAATCATGTTTTTCGCCTTTAAACCTGATGTTGCTGGATGGCTCAAACTCAATATCTATGTCGCGCTCAATATGTATTCGGGATAATGTTCTAAGGATACCGGCAATCGCTGGTGCCACATCGCTGGACACGCCCAGAACCTGACTTGAAGCTGCCATGCGGGCGCGATCAAGATAAAGCCGCACCTGTTCGTCCATAATTTTTGTCTGGGCACTCACCAGCTGAGGAAATTTTCCGGTGTTATCTTCTGCTTCATTGGCGATGACACTCAGGGGGGTTTTGAGAGCGTGGGCAAGATTTCCCACATGATGGCGGGCGCGCTCGACAATGGCCTCGTTCGATGAGATCAACGCGTTTAACTCCGTAGCAAGAGGCTGTAACTCCTTAGGGTATGAGCCGCTCAAACTTCGCGAATGACCTGATCTGATTTCAGCCAAAGCTTTTTCGATCTTGAATAATGGTCTAAGGCCGAGGCGCACCTGAAGGAACGTTGCCAGAACCAGTCCCCCTCCCAGCATCGACAGCGCCAGGATCAAAATTCCGGTAAACTCTTCAACATTTGAGGACATTTCCATCGCATTGCCGGCGACAACAAAGGAGTAAATGGTTCCTCCCTGCACCAGTTGAATGTCGCGCTCTATAACACGCAATGGCTCCTGATCGGGTCCGGTGACATACGATCGCCGCAACCCGTCTTTGCCCACGGATTGAAGGTTCAGCTCTGACATATTGAAATTGCTGGCAAACAGGGAGCGCGAGGATGCGATTAATTCCGCTGGTTTCTGTTTCAGGGAAATTCGCCAGTACCAGCCTGACAAGGGGATATTAAACCGCGGCTCGCCAACAATATCCCCCACGACCAAATTGTCATTTTCACCTTTTTCAGTGGATGCAATCAGACTGGTTAAATAGACTTCAAGGCGGGCATCAAAGCTGCGTTCAATATAGCCTTTGAACAGGGATGCCAGAATGATGCCAGTCAAAGCCAATGCCGCCAGACTGAAGACTGCGGCAACAGCGGTCAGGCGGAAAGAAAGGGAATTAGGAATTATCTTGTGCATCACCAAGGCGGTATCCTAGCCCACGAACGGTTTTTATTAAATCTCCGCCGAGTTTTTTGCGTACGCGCCCGACAAACACTTCGATGGTATTGGAATCGCGGTCAAAATCCTGATCATAAAGGTGTTCGACAAGTTCGGTGCGCGAAATCACCCTGCCTTGATGATGCATCATATAGGCTAAAAGCCGGTATTCAAGCGAGGTGAGTTTTATCGAGCTGCCGGCGTGGATAACCCGCGCTGCCCTGGTATCAAGGACCAGATCGCCGCAGGTTATCTCTGAAGACGCATGGCCGGAAGAACGCCGCAGCAAGGCGCGGACACGAGCCAGAATTTCTTCCATATGAAAGGGTTTGGAGACGTAATCATCGGCACCAGCATCAAAACCGGACACCTTGTCACTCCAGCGATCACGCGCGGTTAAAATCAACACCGGCATATTGCGATTGTTACGTCGCCATTTTTCCAGAACAGTCACGCCATCCATTACCGGCAGACCAAGATCGAGAATGACGGCATCATAGGGCTCGGTATCGCCGAGAAAATGCCCGTCTTCGCCGTCATGAGCGCTATCGGTCACATAGCCCGCATCTGCCATGGCGCTGACGAGCTGGCGATTGAGATCGGGGTCATCTTCAACAATTAAAATCCGCATTCCTAGCGCACCCCTATTATTGCGCCGGTGTAGGCATCGGCTATTACATTGCGCATAACACCGTTTCGCCCAAGAATTTTAAGCCTGTAGGTCAGGTTTCCGCGCCGGTCTTTGACCAATCTTGCATCAAGTAACTGGCCGGGAAAACGTTGCCGCACGCTTCTGGCAACAGTACCAAGAGACGCTGCTCTGCCGGAAGAAATGGCGGAGTTTGATTGCCGGTTATTGAGGCCGGGAATAATGTTGCGACGGCGTTTTTTAATCCGCCTTTTTTGTGCCAGCTGGAGAAATTCTTCAGAGGGTTTTTCATTCAAAGTGACAGCTTGCGGGGAAAATACATTTTGAGAAACCCGCGCAGAAGCCGTCGATGCCATACCAAAAGCTACAGCAGCGACAAAGACTGCGGCCACGACCAAATTGCGGGCCAGCGTATGCGAGTTTACTGTGATCATTGACCTAATATATCTGATCCTAGATGAACAGGGTATGAACCATGTTCCGGTTGTCTGTCAGTGGCCCGCACCTGTTTATTATCAGGTTTTGAACACAGAAATCAAACCGCAGTTGATATTACTCTGGCACTTCTCCCTGGTTATAGAAAAACCAGTTGCCAATAAGTGCTACCGGCTCGGATCTTTCCGCCCATTCCGGCCAGTCGTCATGGCGATGAAAACGGGTTGCGCCAACAGTCGGGTCGGCTTCATCACCACTCCACACCTGTGAGGCAATGGCCAGTGAGCGGCAGTAGTTTTTATCAATTCCCGATCTCAGGAACGCAAGAATATTCCATGATCGTACTCTCACCAGTCGGCCCGCATGCGAAATGGAATCATGGTAGAATATGCCGACAATCCCGCCCCCCAGGAGTCCGGTAGTTTTCCGCCGGTTTTTCTGACGATTTCGAATGGTCCAGGCAAGCGCTACAAGAGCATTACGTGGCTCATTTTTTGACAATCTGCTGAGAACAGAAGCAAGAGAAAGAATTTTTGCCAAATCCATTATATGCATACAATCTTCCAATTTATAGGATATTATTCCTATAATATTGCAAATTAGTGAAACTCTGTCAATTATT
>CAZJUF010000401.1:0-2848 GCA_964549055.1 uncultured Hyphomicrobiales bacterium
TTTATAGTTATTTTGATCATTTTAACATTTTGTTAACTTGGCAATAGCACTCTTTAGCCAGTAATGGGCAGGTTTCTCTCGTTTTTAAACACCTGACCGATTGAGTGATGCCTAAGTTAGTATAGATGCGTAACCTTATATGAAAATGAATTTATCCTGGATTCCAGCCGAATCAAACCTGGAACGCGCCAGTCGAATCAACCTCAAAACAATGGCCACAGTGGTCGTGTTGGTCACGACCGGCCTTTCGCTGTCCGGGTGTGGTTCTTCCAAGTCAAAATTTGGCAAGGAATATGGCAAAGGCAGCCCTTATTGGCAGGGTTCAGGCCCCGTACCCAAAGGGGGAGGGCGCTACAAAGTTGGAAATCCCTATACCGTAAACGGGAAAAAATATTATCCGCGTGAAAACCCCGGTTACGACAAGGTAGGAAAAGCATCGTGGTACGGGCCAACGTTTAACCGTCGCAAAACCGCTAACGGCGAATATTTCGATATGACCCGGCTAACGGCGGCTCACCCAACCTTACCGCTGCCAAGTTTTGTGCGCGTGACCAATTTAAGCAATAATAAATCAGCAATCTTGCGCGTTAATGACCGTGGCCCCTATTCCAATACGCGGATTATTGACCTTTCCAAAAAATCCGCCGAAGTGCTGGGTTTTATCAAGCAGGGGACGGCCCGTGTTCGGGTGCAATATGTTGGACGCGCCCCCCTTAATGGCGATGATTATTATACCTATGTCGCCTCCAAAAAACCTCAAGCGGCACGCACGCAAGTCGCAACCAGAACCGCACCAAAACGGCAATATTCGCAGCAATCTCAATCAGAACAACCACCATTGAATGACGGTCTTTATATTCAGGCCGCTTCCTTTGCCAACCGTGGCAATGCCCGCAGACTGCAAACCCGCCTGGGGTCTGTGGGACGGGTGAGGGTGGTCGCATCTGACGTAAATGGGCAGACATTCTACCGCGTTCGTGTCGGTCCGATTGCCAATAACTCCGAAGCCAGGATTGCCTTGAGAAAGGTTGTCGATGCAGGCAACACCGGTGCCAAACTGGTCATCGACTGATCTGGGGACTGATCCGGGGACTGATCCCGGTTTTTTTGCATCTTGCCGTAATATTGCCAAAGATATTTGTACCAGTTGCAAGACTGCCGGGCTTTATTCATCATTGATCGAAAAAAACCGCGAACTGGTGATCGATTTTGTGTAGAGTCGCAGGTGTACATCGCAGGCCATGGGAAAAATATCCCAAATCATAACCCAAAAGTATTCTGGAGTGTAAGTTGCCTCGAAATCTGATCATAATCGTTGCAGTAGCGATTTCATTTTTCGCGCATTTCCCCTTTGTTTCCGCAAGTTATGCTCAGTCTTTCGCCACCAAAGCCAAGCAGGCCGTCATAATGGACGGGCTCACTGGTGCGGTTTTGTTTGGCAAGAATGAAAATCAACTCATGGCCCCTGCGAGCATGAGCAAGCTTATGACCATGACGCTGATATTCGAAGCTATCAAGTCAGGGCGTCTTGAAATGAAAGACGAATTCTACATCACGAAAAATGCCTTCAAGCGGGGCGGGTCCCGCATGTTTGCCCGTCTTGGTACGTCTATCTCTCTTGAGAACCTCATTCAGGGTGTCATTGTGCAATCGGCAAATGATGCATCGGTCGCACTGGCTGAGGGCATGAGTGGCACCGAAGAAGAATTTGCCCGCGCCATGACCAAAAGAGCGCGCGCGTTGGGACTGGTAAAATCCACCTTCGTCAACGCCACCGGTTGGCCTGACCCGCAACAAAAAATGACCGCCAGAGAACTCGCACTTTTAGCGCGGCACATTATCTACAAACTTTCCGATTATTATCGTTTTTACAGTCAGCCAGATTTCACCTGGAATAAAATCACCCAAAAAAACCGCAACCCCTTGTTGGGGGGCAATGGTGTTGATGGTCTTAAAACCGGCTACACCGAAGAAGCAGGCTACGGTCTGGTGGCATCAGCACAGCGAAAAGGGCGAAGATTGATCCTGGTGGTCAACGGTCTTGCGACCAAGAGTGACCGTAAGGTTGAAGCACGAAAACTTCTGGATTGGGGATTTCGTTCCTTCCGTAATCTAAAGCTGTTCAACCAGAACGAAACCATTGGCAAGGCCCGGGTCTGGGGTGGCGAGAATTTCTTTATCAATCTGGTGACAAAAGTACCGATTTCGATTTTGAGCAATGACAAGATTACTCAGAAGATCTCGGCTGAAATTGTCTACAAGGGACCGATTGTGGCACCGGTGCGCAAGGGTCAGGAGATTGGCGTTCTTCGAATTAAAACCGGCGACCTGGTCTCGCAGGAAGTCGCTCTTTATGCCGACCGCAATGTCGACAGGGGAAGTTTTTTGAAACGCGCCATAGGCGCTGCCCTGCATTTAGCGCAATTGTTTAAATGAACACGGGATGCTTCATTACACTTGAAGGCGGGGAGGGTACGGGAAAATCCACCCAATCTGCACTGTTGGTCAAAAAGCTTGAAGCCTCAGGTCGTCAGGTGATCCAGACACGTGAGCCCGGCGGTAGTGAAGGTGCGGAGAAAATTCGCCAGCTTCTTGTCACCGGAAACCCGCAAAACTGGTCAGCCGTTGCTGAAGCCTTATTGATATCTGCTGCTCGGGATGATCATCTGCGCCGGGTTATTGCCCCGGCTTTAGACCATGGAAAATTCGTTATCTGTGACAGGTTCATAGATTCCACCATGGCCTATCAGGGCGTTGCCAGCGGTGTCGATAGGGAGCTTTTGAAGGTTCTGCAAACCCATGTGGTCGGAAAATTCACCCCGGACCTCACACTCATTTTTGACCTTGA
>CAZJUF010000402.1:0-2761 GCA_964549055.1 uncultured Hyphomicrobiales bacterium
GTCCATATGCAAAGAGTTCGGCATTATTCTGATTGAAGATTGCGCTCATACCATGGGGGCAAAATGGAAAGGCACGCGATCGGGAAACTTTGGTGACATCGCCTGTTTTTCGACGCAAACCTACAAACATCTGAATTCAGGTGAGGGCGGATTGCTTACCACAGACAACCCGGAATTTGCCGCCCGCGCTGTTGTTGGGTCGGGTTCTTACATGCTGTATGGCTCGCACGGCGCTATCCCGCCAGAAGAAGTTTTTCAAAAGGTCAGGCTTGAAAGCCCCAACTGTTCGGCACGGCTGGATAATCTGCGCGCGGCTATCCTGCGCGCTCAATTGCCTGGCCTCGAAGAAAATGTGCGCCGCTGGAATGTGCGCTATTCTATCCTCGAGGTCGGGTTTGGTTCGGCACCGGGATTAAAAACTGTTGAGCGCCAACAATACGAAGAATTTGTGGGCTCCTCCATTCAATTTCAGGCGCTGGGGATCGGTGCCGACAACATTCCCGATTTTCTGGCGCGCTGTGCTGCACGTGGTGTTGAAATCAAATGGTTTGGCGGCAAAGAACCAACAGCCTTTACCAGCCGTTATGACAGCTGGCACTACCTTGGAGAAATGGATCCACTGCCAAATACGATCCGCACACTGTCCACCACCTGCGACATGCGCGTGCCGTTGACATTTACCGAACAGGATTGCCGGGAAATTACTGAAATCGTAGCCGATGAAGCAGCCAATTGTTGCCAACCTGATTAGGGGGAATTTGGTTCTGGCAGCTCAGAATTACTGAAATCCGGCTGAAACAGGGCTTCGCGGATTTCAGGCCGCAGTAGTTCGCTCAAAAGCCGATCGCCATGTCCGGCTTTGGCAGCATCGGAGAAAAAATCCAGTACAGCCATATTTAGCGGCGTTGCCCGTCCCAGAGAGGCGTTCATCTCGGTGATGTAGGTCATGTCCTTCAAAGCGCCATCGATCGAAAAAACATAGCCTTCAAAATCACCGTTTTTAGCGTTGCCGATTATACGACGAAATGCCCCGGAATCAGCCGATCCGCGGATGACCACATCATAGAGCTTGTCCCAGTCAGAACCGGTCACACCAGCCACATGAAACGCTTCGCTGACCAGGGCGACAATGCCCATGACCATGTAATTATTGACAAACTTTGCCCGCGCACCAGCACCAATCGGGCCAAAATGCTGGACAGAGCTGCAAAAATTCTGCAACACAGGTTCGATTATATCAAACACCTCAGGTGTCGCACCAACCAGAGCGCCAAGCTCCCCGGTCGCCGCCTGTTTGATGCCGCCGGTTAATGGTGCTTCAGCAAAGTGAACGCCTTGGCCCTGCATTGCCTCTGCAACACTTTGCGTCGATTGCAGTGATGAGGTGCCGGTGTCGATAAGGATTTTTCCTTCTGCAAGTCCATCTGCCATTTCGGCAACAACTGCCTCAACCACTTCCGAATTGGGCAGACACAAGATCAACAGGTCACTGTGGGCTGCAAGGTCGGCATAATTGGCAAATTCCTTTGCCCCTTGCTTGATGAGCTTGTCGACGGGCTTACGGCTGCGGTTGCAGACAATGTTAAGCTGACCGTGTTTTGCCAGCAGGTTCGACGCCATGCCAGATCCCATGGCACCGAGGCCGACAAATCCGATATTCTGTGGTTTGGCGATCATATGGTCCACCCGCCATCGACCACAAAGAACTGCCCGGTGGCAACTTTTGATTCGTCCGATGCCAGATAGACAACGATCGGTGCGATATCCTCCGGTTTTGACATTTCACGTGTCGGCTGCCGGTCGAGCATCTTCTCATATGCTTCTTCGTAGTTTCCACCGGCCTCCATGCGGGCCTGCAAGGAAGGTGTCATCACCGTTCCCGGGCACACAGCGTTACAGCGAATGCCATCGCCGACAAAATCAGCGGCGACAGATTTCGTCAACCCCAGCACGGCACCCTTGCTGGCACCATAGATGCAGCGGTTGGCAACGCCGGTTATAGAAGATGCCACAGTGGCCATGTTGATGATTGAGCCGCCACCGTTTGCGATCATTGAGGGCAGAAAAGTTTCAATCATCCGCCCCATCGCGCGCACGTTGATGGCAAAAGATCGCTCCCATGCAGCCTCATCGGCATCAAGGATTGTGCCATTGTGAACGTATCCCGCACAGTTGAAAACAACATCGGGTGTCGGGATTGAGCCTGCGAGTTTGGCTATACCAGCCGCGTCAGTGACATCGAGATTTGAGCAAATCAGGCTGGGCGAAATTTCCGACAGGCTGGCAAGCGCGTTATCATCGATATCGGTTGCATAGACCTTTGCGCCTTCCCGGGCCATAGCGATCGCCGATGCCCGGCCAATGCCAGCACCAGCTGCGGTCATGACAACGTTTTTTCCTGACAATCTCATTGTTGAACTCCAGTAGTTGATGGGTAAGGGTTTTCATCATGATCACTTTAGAAGATCGAAGGCGTCACCCCAGCAATCGGCAACCATGAAGCCGTGCGGAAAGGGGTCAGAAGGATCAAGGCCGATCTGGTGAATGCCATGAATCCAGCCGCGCCCCGATACCCGGGGCAGGATGGCAGCCTGTCCGGCAACTGTCGTTGTCCCGGTAATGGAAATCTCGAATTCACTGTCAATAATCGAACGGGCCACAAGTTTTTCTCCCACCTTCACCTGACCCCGCTGATACAGGGTGGCAAGGCGAGCCGAGTTGCCGGTGCCGCACGGTGAGCGGTCAATACGCCCCGGTGGCA
>CAZJUF010000403.1:0-2754 GCA_964549055.1 uncultured Hyphomicrobiales bacterium
ACCCGCAGGCTTTTGGCTTTTTTGTCCAGCAACTTGATGATTGCATCCATTTGCTTGATCGTCATGGTGCCTTCACGCGCAACTTCTTCTGATTTTTGCGTTGGCGGCACAACCTGTTTTTCCGGCCCCTTGGGAGCATCGGTTTGCCCGTATGCAGCCGTTGCAAGGCCCGCAACCAGCATAAGAATCAGGATAAGGCTTCGGCCCATAATGTATTCCTTTGATCTGTCATTTGGCGGATGATCGTCGTGCCCACCATCCATCCAGCGACCAGTCATCGCGATTGCGCAATAACCACAAGGCAGCAAACCCCGCCCATGCGGCAACGGCGATGGCCTGATTGCGATTGGTCGGAAATCCATTTGTGATAACAAACGGTGCAATCAGGTCGGAAAAGATAATCACGACCGTAACACTGTGCATGATAAACCCCAGTGCGTAACTGATAGTGCGCCACAGACCGGCGGCAATCGCAACACAGATGACTATTTGTAAGCCACCCATGACAAAGGGGAGCGTGGTGCCAATATCGATACCGTGAAAATATCCCCACAGTTTTTGATATTGTACCGGTGCGAGAATCTTGTTGACCGCCCACACAAATAAAAACCAGGCAAGGCCTAAACGAAGAATCAACAGGCCCAAAGGCTCCTGCCAGCCCTGCTGGCGCGCGTCCGTATCCATCATTGCTGGTCCTAAGTGGTTAAGGTCCAGCGAATGGGACAGATTTTACCCCGGCAGGTCAAATCATTGCTGATCACTGGTGTGTTACCAGCTAGCCCAGCCGCGATTTCACATCAGCGGCAAAATCTTCATATCGGCGAATGGATTTAACCTCGACCTGCACGTGGTGTCCCATTTTCTTCATAATCGGCAAATCAAACAATATGCGATCAAGATCATCGGGCGTATCGACCTTGACGATGGCCAAAACCTTACGCTCACCCACTATTTTCCAAAGATCGACCACCACACCGGCAGCTTTTGCTCCCAGTGCTGCATCAGCTTCCTCGGCCCACACCTCAAACAGCCCCTGCTGAGCCATATCCGCATCATATTCAACTGTAAAATCGAGCTTGTAGAGCATGTGTATGTTCCTTTTCTAACCAGAATTACGTTGTGCGTCCGTGAGATTATAATCAGGTGATGATCTACCTGTCCATGGCACAGTTACCAGGTAATTATATCCCTGACGCCCAGCACCAGCCAAACACGGTCATGCCACGGGATCCTTGCCCTTTACAAAATCAGGGTTGTTGGGTTTGCGTCTTTTGCCTTTGTTTTTATCTTTGACTTTGGCTTTTTTCTTAGGCGGCTTTTTGGGTTCTTTTGTCTTTTTCGCAGGCGGGCTTTCGGCTTCTGCGGGGCTTGTCGGCATAGCAACAAACCCGCGTCTTACGCCCGCTTTTGCACCGGCAGAAGGTTTGGCACCGGATACAGGTTTTTTGTCCTGCCTGTCCTTTTTGCTTTTAACGGCCTTTACTTCAGGCGCGGGTTCTGGTTTGCGATTTGCGAGTTCTGGTTGGCGGTTTGCGGGTTCTGGTTTGCGTTTTTTGGATTTAAACGGTTTTTTCTTGTCATATACCGGTTTGGCAGCCTTGCCCTGAACACCGGCAGGTGCAGCATCAAGCCGGGCGGCAATTATGTTTTTCTCAATTTTGCCATCAGGGCCAATGGCCTCCAAAAACCGGTCCACAGCACCCGCTGCCAATTCCACAAAGGTTTGTTTTTCCTGAATTCTGATGGCCCCGATATCGCGCTTGTTGACCCCGCCTGCCCCGCACAACATTGGCAAAATCCAGCGTGGCTCCGCCCGGTCAGAACGGCCAACGGAGAGGGAAAACCAGACGCTGTCCTTGAAACCATCAAATGATTTTTGCGCCCGTGCTTCGGGTGCAGGCACATCAAGCAAATCTTCAGGAGCCGATTGTCCGGCACGATAAAGCCTAACGAACGCCGCCGCCACCTGTTCGGGTCCGTGGCGGGCCAGCAACTCGCTGGCAAACCCGGCCTCATGATCCTGGATGGGATTGCTTAAAATCGTGTCTTCGAGAATACGTTGATCATCGCGGGCAATAACTTCTTCAGCCGTTGGTGGCTTGGCCCATTCAGCTTCAATCTTGGCACTCACCAGCAGTCTTTCGGTACGCCGGCGGGCATTGTGCGGTACAATCAAGGTGCACACGCCCTTGCGGCCAGCACGCCCGGTGCGCCCGCTTCGATGCAGCAGGCTTTCCTTGTTTTTAGGCAAATCGGCATGAATGACCAGTTCCAGATTTGGCAGATCAAGACCTCTGGCAGCAACGTCTGTCGCCACACACACCCGGGCGCGGCCATCGCGCATGGCTTGTAACGCGTGGGTGCGCTCGGACTGGCTCAATTCACCCGACAGGGCGACGACCGAAAACCCGCGATTATGAAACCGGCTGGTGAGGCGGCCAACGGCGGCACGGGTTGCACAAAACACAAGCGCATTTTTAGCTTCAAAATAACGCAGCACATTGATGATGGCATTCTCGCGATCATTGTTGGCCACCACAAGCGCGCGGTATTCGATGTCGCCATGCTGGCTTTGTTCGGCACTTGTCGTTACCCGCACCGCATCATGTTGATACCGTTTGGCGATATTTACAATGCTGCGGGGAACGGTGGCCGAAAACATCAAGGTGCGACGTTGTTTGGGTGCCGCTTCCAGAATAAACTCAAGGTCTTCGCGAAACCCCAGATCAAGCATTTCATCGGCTTCATCCAGCA